>NZ_CALJRX010000087.1 GCF_937976265.1 uncultured Haemophilus sp. | reverse complement strand
CGATCTATTGACTATTGACTTTTTGACCCATAGACCTTACTTTACGGATTGATGTTTCATCAACTTTATTCTTTGTAAAATAAGGAGCTTTTATGCAATCTCGCATTGTTGTTAATTCACAGGAAGAATCACTACTTAGCACACATAAAGTGCTACGTAATACCTATTTCTTATTGGGATTAACGATGGCATTTTCGGCGGTTGTTGCCTATATTTCTATGCGCTTAAACTTGCCTTATCCAAACCTTATCGTATTGCTCGTAGGCTTTTACGGTTTACTTTTTGTGACTAACCGTTTAGCAAATAGTGCGTGGGGGATTTTGGCTACATTCGCGTTCACTGGATTTATGGGCTATACCATTGGGCCAATTTTAAACATGTATGTGGCGAGAGGAATGGAAGATTTAATTATGCTTGCCTTCGCAGGTACGGCCATCGTCTTCTTTGCTTGTTCAGCTTATGTGCTAACAACGAAGAAAGATATGTCTTTCCTTTCTACCGCAATTTTCTCATTATTTATTGTGTTATTGTTAGGGATTGTGGCGAGCTTCTTCTTCCAAATTCCAGCACTAGCGGTAGGGATCAGTGCATTGTTTGTGGTGTTCTCAACAATGACAATCCTTTATGAAACCAGCAATATTATTCACGGTGGCGAAACAAACTATATTCGTGCAACAGTGAGTATTTATGTGTCAATTTACAACTTATTCATTAGTTTATTAAGATTACTTTCTATCTTCTCAAGCAATGAATAGTCAGTATTAAATTTAAAGACGCTCCTTATTCGGGGCGTTTTTTTGTTTTGAACTAATTTTCTTAAGATAAGTCTTAGCATACAGGTTCGCTTGTCGAACCTATTAATAACAAAACAGGAGTTTTTATGAAATCTTTAAAATCACTTTTAACATTAACATCACTTGCATTAGCCGTATCTGGTTCTGCATTGGCAACGAATACATCTGTATTACCAACAAAAGAATCAGTCGTCACTAATTCAAAATCAATGGTTGAAAGTACAAAAGCTGACGTGAAAAATGCGGCAAATGATAAGCTTAAATCAATGACGGATAGTGCGAGCTCAACGAAATCAAGCGCATTAGATAAAGTTAATGCAGCTAAAGAAAAAGCAACTTCCGCGAAAGATACAGTGAAAGATAAAGCCACTTCTGCAAAAGATGCGTTAAAAGAAAAAGCAACTGAGAATAATCAAGCATCCATGAAAGACAAAGCCACTGAAAAATTAAATTCAGTGAAAGAGAGTGCGAAAGAAAAAGCATCTGACGCAAAAACAAAAGCAGCAGATAAAGCAAAAGAAAAAGTGACTTCTACAAAAGACGCAGCTAAAGAGAAAGTGGCTTCTTCTGCTAAAGTAAATATCAATAAAGCGGATGCCGAAACATTACAAAAACTTTCTGGCATCGGTGAGAAAAAAGCACAAGCAATTATTGATTACCGTAACAAAGTGGGCAAAATCAAAAGTGCTGCCGAGCTTTCAAATATTGATGGTATCGGTGAAGCTACAATTGAAAAAATCACCCCATTCTTAAGTTTCTAAGAAAACTCAGATAAAACAGACCGCACTTTATGTGCGGTTTTTTATTGAAGTAGATCACAAAATTGTAACAAAGTGTGATTTGAGGATTATTTCTTTTTTTATCCTATGTATAATGGGCGGACAACATCATGTAATACAAGGGGTAGATATGCAGCATTACAATGCCTTTGATGAATGGTTGGCTTCAACCGCTTTAGGTGGTTCTAATCAATCGTATATTGAGGAGTTATACGAACGTTATTTAGAAGATCCATCTTCAGTCGATGAAAGCTGGCGTGCCACATTTGATGCATTGCCGAAAACAACCGCAGTAGAGCAACCACATTCACCAGTCCGTGATTATTTCCGTCGTTTAGCAAGAGAAAATACAACAGAAGCCGTGACGGTTATCGATCCAGAAGCCAGTGCCAAATTAGTCAAAGTCCTCCAATTTATCAATGCTTATCGCTTCCGTGGTCATTTAGAAGCGAAACTAGACCCAATCAATTATTATCGTTGGAAAGTCTCCACCGTACCTGAATTAGATTACCGTTATCACGGTTTTACTGAACAGGATCTCAATGAAACCTTCAATATTAATCACTACGTCTATCATCGCGATAACATTAAATTAGGTGATTTAGCTGAAATGCTGAAAGAGACCTATTGTGGCTCAATTGGTCTTGAGTTTATGCATGTTCAGGATATGGAGCAAAAAAGTTGGCTACAAAGTAAATTAGAAAGCCAATTAAATAAACCGCTCTTTACCAAAGAAGAAAAAATTAATTTATTAAGTGAATTGACCGCTGCAGATGGCTTAGAGCGTTATCTCGGTGCAAAATTCCCAGGTGCAAAACGTTTCTCTTTAGAGGGAAGTGATGCCTTTATTCCATTGATGAAAGAAATTATTCGCCATGCGAGCAAACAAGGCGTAAAAGATGTGGTGTTTGGTATGGCACACCGTGGTCGTTTAAACATGTTAGTAAACGTGCTCGGTAAGAAACCAGAAGATCTTTTCGATGAGTTTGCAGGTAAACATTCAGGCGAGCGTACAGGTGACGTGAAATACCACCAAGGTTTCTCTTCTGACTTCGCAGTCGATGATCGTCGTGTGCATTTAACCCTTGCATTCAACCCATCCCATTTAGAAATTGTTAGCCCAGTGGTTATTGGTGCGGTACGCTCTCGTCAAACCAAAAAGAACGATACAGAACGTAATCAAGTATTAGCAGTTACTGTTCATGGGGATTCGGCGGTAGCGGGACAAGGTGTTGTACAAGAAACCTTGAATATGTCTAATGCGCGTGGTTATACCGTGGGTGGAACAATCCGAATTGTGATCAATAACCAAATTGGTTTCACCACCTCTAACCCAAATGATACTCGTTCAACAGAATATTGTACGGACATTGCGAAAATGATTCAGGCACCGATTATTCATGTGAATGGTGATGATCCTGAAGCGGTTGCTTTTGCCGCGAGAATGGCGGTGGAATATCGCAATTTATTCAAACGCGATATTTTCATTGATCTGATTTCTTATCGTCGTCATGGTCATAATGAAGCAGATGAACCATTAGCCACTCAACCAATGATGTATAGCATCATTAAAAAACATCCAACGCCACGTAAAGTCTATGCAGATCGTTTAATTGCTGAAGGAGTGATTACCGAAGAAGAAGCCATTGAAATGATGAATCTCTATCGTGATGCCTTAGATAATGGCGATCGCGTAGTGAAAGAATGGCGAGAAATGGATACCGCCCAAATGGATTGGTTGCAATATCTCAACTATGACTGGACATCCCCTTACGAAAGTAAATTCCCACAAGAACGTTTCCAAACTTTAGCGGAGCGTGTCAGTGAATATCCAGAAACCTTGCGTGCACATCCTCGTGTCGAAAAAATCTATGCTGATCGCCGTGAAATGGCAAAAGGCGAGAAATTGTTCGATTGGGGTATGGCAGAGACTATGGCATACGCAACTTTATTAGATGAAGGCACAAATGTTCGTTTATCGGGTGAAGATTCAGGACGTGGTACGTTCTTCCACCGCCATGCAGTGGTGCATAACCAAAATGACGGTACGGGCTATGTACCATTAACACATTTACACGCCAACCAAGGTCGTTTTGAGGTGTGGGATTCAGTATTATCCGAAGAAGCCGTATTGGCTTTTGAATATGGTTATGCGACGACAGATCCAAAAACATTAACCATTTGGGAAGCACAGTTTGGTGACTTCGCAAACGGCGCGCAAATCGTGATTGACCAATTTATTAGTTCTGGCGAACAAAAATGGGGCAGAATGTGTGGCTTGGTGATGTTATTACCACATGGTTATGAAGGCCAAGGTCCAGAGCACTCATCCGCTCGTTTAGAACGTTATTTACAACTTTGTGCGGAACAGAATATGCAAGTGTGTATTCCATCTACACCAGCACAGGTTTACCACATGTTACGTCGTCAAGCGATCCGTAAAATGCGTCGTCCATTAATTGGTATTTCACCAAAATCTTTATTACGTCATCCACTTGCCGTGTCAAGTTTAGATGAATTAGTCAATGGTACATTCCAAACAGTCATTGGTGAAATTGATAATATCGATCCGAAACAAGTTAAACGGGTAGTCCTATGCTCCGGTAAAGTGTATTACGATCTCTTGGAACAACGTCGTGCGAATAACCAAACAGATGTGGCAATTATTCGTATTGAACAGCTTTATCCGTATCCACATGAAGACGTGAAGAAAGCGTTAGAGCCTTATGCTCATGTGACGGATTATGTATGGTGTCAAGAAGAGCCGTTAAACCAAGGCGCTTGGTATTGTAGTAAGCATAACTTTGACAGCTCAATTCCTGAGCATGTGAAGTTAAAATACGCAGGACGTCCTGCCTCTGCTTCACCAGCGGTAGGTTACATGTCTTTACACACCAAACAGCAAAAACAATTGGTAGAAGACGCGCTGACACTGTAAAAGAGCGGTCGAAATTTCAGTAATTTTTAAAGAAAGAATAATTTAAAGGAAAATAAAATGACAATCGAAATTCTTGTTCCAGATTTACCGGAATCCGTTGCGGATGCAACTGTTGCAACATGGCATAAAAAAGTTGGTGAGACGGTAAAACGTGACGAAGTATTAGTGGAAATTGAAACAGATAAAGTGGTACTTGAAGTGCCCGCATTAAGCGATGGCGTAGTGGCTGAAATTCTTCAAGAAGAAGGTGCAACCGTAGTAAGTAAACAGCTTTTAGGTAAGCTTTCAACCCAACAAGCGGGCGATATTTCAACTGAAACAGTGAAAGACAATGAGCCAACACCAGCCGATCGTCAAAGAGCAGCCATTGAAAATAGCCATAATAATTCAGCAGATCAAGGTCCGGCTATTCGTCGTTTATTAGCTGAACATGATTTAGATGCAGAGAAAATTCAAGGTTCAGGTGTGGGTGGTCGTATTACCCGTGAAGATATTGCGCGTGAAGTGGCAAAACGTGATGCTCAAAAAGCAAAACAAGATGTGGCGACGGAGCAGAATACTATTAGCACCGTGGCATATAGCTCTCGTTCAGAAAAACGCGTACCAATGACCCGTTTACGTAAACGTATTGCAGAACGTTTATTAGAAGCGAAAAATACCACCGCAATGCTCACCACATTCAATGAAGTAGATATGCAGCCGATTATGAAATTACGTAAAACATACGGCGAGAAATTTGAGAAACAACATGGTGTGCGTTTAGGCTTTATGTCTTTCTACATTAAAGCCGTAGTTGAAGCATTAAAACGTTATCCGGAAGTGAATGCTTCGATTGACGGTGATGACATTGTGTATCACAACTATTTTGATATTAGCATTGCCGTTTCAACGCCGCGTGGTTTGGTAACACCTGTATTACGCAACTGCGATAAACTGAGCATGGCGGATATTGAGAAACAAATTAAAGCACTCGCAGAAAAAGGCCGTGATGGTAAATTAACCGTTGAAGATTTAACAGGCGGTAACTTCACCATTACTAATGGCGGTGTATTTGGTTCTTTAATGTCCACACCAATTATCAATCCACCGCAAAGTGCAATTTTAGGCATGCATGCCATCAAAGATCGCCCGGTTGCAGTAGATGGCCAAGTGGTGATTCGTCCAATGATGTATTTGGCATTATCTTATGACCACCGCTTAATTGATGGTCGTGAATCAGTTGGCTTCTTAGTCGCAATTAAAGACTTATTAGAAGATCCAACTCGTTTATTATTAGAAATTTAAGCATACAGGCTTTTTCTCTACTTAGGGGAAAAGCCTTTTATTTTTCCGTATTGAAATAAAGTAAGAAGTGCGGTCAAATTTTTGTTTTTTTTCGCTAAACAACATCAAAATAGGAAGGAAATATGAATTTACATGAGTACCAAGCCAAGCAGCTTTTTAAGCAATATGAGCTGCCAGTGAGTGAAGGTGTCGTATGTCAAACAGCAGATGAAGCTGAAATGGCGCTCTTTCAGCTGAATGGCGATGTTTGGATAGCGAAATGTCAAGTTCACGCTGGTGGACGCGGAAAAGCCGGTGGTGTAAAGCTCGTGCATAATGCAGAAGAAGCGCGTGCTTTTGCGGATAAATGGCTTGGACAACATTTAGTGACCTTCCAAACCGATAAAAAAGGTCAACCCGTTAATAGCATTTATATTGAAGAAACCTGCCAGATTGATAAAGAACTTTATCTTGGTGCAGTGATTGATCGCGCTTCGCAGAAAGTTGTTTTTATGGCCTCTTCAGCAGGAGGAATGAGCATTGAAGATGTGGCAAGAGAAACGCCTGAATTAATTCATAAAGTGACAATTGATCCTCTTGTGGGAGGAATGCCATATCAAGGTCGTGAATTGGCCTTTAAACTTGGTTTAAGTGGCGAACAAAATAAACAATTTGCGGCTATTTTTGTGAAATTATCGCAGCTTTTTATCGAAAAAGATTTTTCTTTAGTTGAGGTCAATCCGCTCGTGGTGACGAAAGAAGGTAATTTAGTCTGTGTGGATGCGAAAGTAGGGATTGATGATAACTCACTTTATCGACATCCTGATTTGGTAGCCTTACGTGATTTAAGCCAAAGTGATTCACGTGAAGCTGAAGCAGAAAAATATCAGCTCAACTATGTCGCCTTAGAAGGGGATATCGGTTGTATGGTCAATGGCGCCGGGCTCGCTATGGGAACCATGGATATCGTGAAATTATATGGCGGTAATCCAGCAAACTTCCTTGATGTTGGCGGCGGTGCAACGAAAGAGCGTGTAGCTGAAGCCTTCAAAATTATTCTCACGGATAAAAATGTGAAATCGGTCTTAGTGAATATTTTTGGTGGAATTGTACGTTGCGATCTTATTGCTGAAGGGGTCGTTGCGGCGATTCAAGAAGTCGGTGTGAAAGTGCCCGTTGTGGTTCGATTAGAAGGAACCAATGCCCCACAAGGCAGAGCAATTTTAGCTGAAAGTGGTGTGAATTTAATTGCAGCACATAGTTTACAAGAAGCGGCACAAGCAGCAGTGAAAGCGGCAAAAGGAGAATAATCATGGCGATTTTAATTAATAAAGAGACAAAAGTAATTTGCCAAGGTTTCACCGGTGCGCAAGGGACATTTCACAGCGAGCAAGCATTGGCTTATGGCACAAAGTTAGTGGGTGGCGTTTCACCGAATAAAGGCGGAACAACGCACTTAGGTTTGCCGGTATTTAATACAGTGCGTGAAGCCGTGCAAGCTACAGGGGCTACGGCAACCATGATTTATGTGCCCGCACCATTTTGTAAAGATGCGATTTTAGAAGCCATTGATGCAGGTATTCAATTAGTGGTCTGTATTACAGAAGGCATCCCAACATTGGATATGCTGTTGGTAAAACAAAAATTAAATGAAACGGGTGTCGTGATGATCGGCCCGAATTGCCCAGGCGTGATTACACCAGATGAATGTAAGATTGGGATTATGCCAGGCAATATCCATAAAAAAGGCAGAGTAGGGATTGTTTCTCG
>NZ_CALJRX010000086.1 GCF_937976265.1 uncultured Haemophilus sp. | reverse complement strand
AAGACGGTGCCGCGCCACCATGATGACGACGAATTAAATCTTGTTCAGCTAGGATATTCAGATCGCGTCGAATGGTCTGTGGACTAACTTCCAATTCGATAACCAGCTCTTCTGTGCTGGCATATCCTTTTAGCTTCACAAGCTCAATAATTTTCTGATGGCGTAATGATTGTTTCATATAAATGCCTATAAATTTGAATTAGCTAAACTTTTTAATATTAATTTTACTCTGCAGAAATCCCCAAACCAATCCTAAGATAAAGCCTGAAATATGAGCTGCGTTGCCTATATTAATACCAAATAACGGACTAATAAAGCCAAAGAGAAGACCTACCAGTAACATTGTAAAAAAACCTTCCGGTAAGTCAAAGCTATGCGGGTGCAATTTGTCCACCACCAACACATAACCTAACACCGCATACACGACGCCAGATAATCCGAAAAAGGCTGGACCGGTAAAGTAATTCTGTACAGCGCCACTCACTGCGGCAGACACTAAGACCAATAATAAAAAATGGAAAGAACCAAATCGGCGTTCAATCGCGCCACCAAATAACCAGAACCACGAAAGATTAAATAAAATATGGGGTACCGACAAATGAACAATCGCATGGGTGAAATAACGCCATATTTCCTGATCTTCCCAAGAATAAGCAGGATAATGGAATAAATCCATAATTGGCTCTTCAAATCCTATATTCTGTAAGAGATAAATCACCGCGCAAAGTGCGGTCAAAATAAACGTGATTTTTTGTGCGCTCAATGTGCGTTTCAATGCTTTTCTCTCTTCTGATGCATCGGTTTCACTATCAAATAAAGACGGCATTTGTTATATTCCTTTTTATTTTTCGTCAATCATATAAGGTTCATTATGAAAAAACAAACTATACCGACAGGATTTAGCGGCTTCGCTTGGGGAATTGCGGCATTTTGTTTACCCATTTTACTGTGGCCTATGGCCTCTCTGCTTTCCACTGCTTTTGCGAAAAACCCAACATTAAGCGACTTTCAGATCGATCTTTTCTCGATTATCTTTTGGGTGTATCCCTTTGTTTTGGTTTTAATTGCGCGTTTACTTTATAAATTGCATCAGCACAAACCTAAACTTGCCGTAAAATTATTGCTACTAAGTGCGGTCATTTTTTACATTGTTTTAGTTTCGGTCTGCTACATTGGCTTTAATGCTTAAGAATATAAAAACAAAATCATAAACAACAAAAAGGGAGCTTTCGCTCCCTTTAACTTA
Organism: uncultured Haemophilus sp.; assembly: GCF_937976265.1. Classification (GTDB taxonomy): domain Bacteria; phylum Pseudomonadota; class Gammaproteobacteria; order Enterobacterales; family Pasteurellaceae; genus Haemophilus_D. Next base: position 2,747 of record NZ_CALJRX010000086.1, on the reverse strand, counting down.
TGTTCCTAATAATCAAAAATATAAAAAATTTCCTACCTAGCAATCAATTAGGCAAAGTATTTTTCTAAATCGTCGCTACCGCCGATGTGTTTACCACCGATGAATACTTGTGGCACAGTTGCACGACCAGAAACCGCACGTACACTCACGATAGTTGCATCTTGACCTAATACGATTTCTTCAAAGCTTAAACCTTTATCACGTAAAAGTTGTTTTGCTTTCGCGCAATATGGGCAGCCTGGTTTAGTGAAGATGGCGATTGATTCTTGCACTTGATAATCTGGTGCAATGTATTTCAACATGGTATCGGCATCAGATACTTTAAACGGATCGCCTGGCTCATTTGGTTCAATAAACATTTTTTCCACTACGCCATTTTTCACGAGCATAGAATAACGCCAAGAACGTTTACCAAAACCTAAATCATCTTTTCCGACTAACATGCCCATACCTTCAGTAAAGGTACCGTTACCATCTGGAATGAATTTTACATTGTGTGCTTCTTCTGCTTCTTTCCAAGCATTCATAACGAAAGTATCGTTTACAGACACAACTAAAATATCATCTACGCCATGTTTTTTGAAAACAGGCGCAAGCTCGTTATAACGTGGTAAGTGAGAAGATGAACAAGTTGGCGTGAATGCACCTGGTAATGAGAAAACAACAACAGTTTTGTTATCAAATAATTCAGATGTGGTCACATCAACCCATTGATCGCCTTGACGAGTACGGAATGTAACTTGTGGAACTTTTTTTCCTTCCATATTAGACATAATGTGTCTCCTCTGTGAGTTAAATTAATTAGTCCTAAAAACTTGATAGGCATTATAGAAAGTTTTGTGATATAGTCATAATCAATTAATTCTATCCTTTTAATTGACATATTCTATAAAGTGAGAACCCTATGAATATTCGTGATTTAGAATACTTAGTAGCTCTTTCCGAGTTTAAACATTTCCGTCGTGCGGCGGATTCTTGCAATGTGAGCCAACCCACTTTAAGTGGCCAAATTCGCAAACTAGAAGATGAATTAGGCATTATTTTACTTGAACGTACTAGCCGTAAAGTACTCTTCACGCAATCTGGTATGTTACTTGTCGATCAAGCTCGCACTGTATTACGCGAAGTAAAATTACTCAAAGAAATGGCTAGCAATCAAGGTAAAGAAATGACAGGTCCATTACACATTGGATTAATCCCAACCGTTGGTCCTTACCTACTTCCTTATATTGTACCAACATTGAAAGAAACTTTCCCAGATTTAGAAGTATTTCTTTACGAAGCCCAAACTCACCAACTATTAGAACAATTAGAAACTGGCCGCCTAGATTGTGCGATTGTGGCTCGTGTTCCCGAAACTGAAGCGTTTATCGAAGTGCCTATTTTTGATGAAAAAATGTTACTGGCCGTTTCAGAACAGCATCCATGGGCATCAGAAAGCAAAATTGCCATGAATACCTTAAAAGGGCAAGAAATGCTCATGCTAGATGACGGACATTGTTTACGTAATCAAGCACTCGACTATTGTTTTACAGCTGGAGCCAAAGAAGACTCTCACTTCCAAGCAACTAGCCTTGAAACGTTGCGTAATATGGTGGCAGCCAATGTGGGTATCACCTTTATGCCTGAACTTGCTGTATTAAATGAAGGCACACGTGCAGGTGTAAAATATATTCCTTGCCATTCGCCAGAACCGTCTCGTACCATTGCTCTCGTTTACCGCCCTGGTTCACCATTACGTAATCGCTATGAACGCGTTGCAAGTGCGGTCAGTGAACAAGTTAAATCGATTTTAGCGAACAAAAAATAATTTATCATAAGCTGAGGAAAACCAAATGGCTGGTGTTCGAGCAATTCAAAAAGAAAAAACCCGTCGAGCCTTAATTGACGCCGCATTCAATCAGTTGAGTGCAGAAAAAAGCTTTTCTAATTTAAGCTTACGCGAAGTCGCGCGTGAAGCGGGCATTGCACCAACTTCTTTCTATCGCCACTTTAGCGATATGGATGAGCTCGGATTAGAAATGGTTGATGAGGCCGGCTTAACGCTTCGTCAATTAATGCGCCAAGCTCGTAAACGTATTGATGCAGGCGGTAGTGTGATCCGCGTATCCGTAGAAACCTTTTTTGAATTTATCACTCACAGCACCAACGTGTTCCGTTTGCTCTTACGTGAAAGTTCGGGCACTTCTCAAGCTTTCCGTACCGCAGCCGCTCGTGAAATCAAACACTTTGTTGATGAATTGGCTGAATACATTGCGAAGAAAAATCACTACTCTCAATATGTCTCTTATGTACAAGCAGAAGGCATGGTAACCATCGTATTCACAGCAGGTTCTAATGCCTTAGATATGACCAAAGCTGAACAAGATTTGCTAAAAGAACGCGTTATCTTACAGCTTCGCATGCTTGCTAAAGGTGGAGATTTTGCCGCGCATAAAGAAAAAATGATGCGAAAATAGACCGCACTTTTCAACTAAAACAAAACACCCGCATCTCTGCGGGTGTTGTTTTATCTAAAATAAGGAATTATTTACCATCCCAAGCTTTAATCGCATCTAAACGCGCTTTCACTTTGCTACTTGAATCGCCTTTGAAATAATCTTTTGCTAAGCCGCCTTCAAAGCCACCGTAGTTCGGGTTAGGTAATACAATGAATGTTTTACCAAATTTTGCTTTGTTTTGAGCAACGAAGTCACGGCGTTCTGCATTTTGTTTACCGTAAATTGAATCACCAAAGTCATCGAGGT
>NZ_CALJRX010000085.1 GCF_937976265.1 uncultured Haemophilus sp. | reverse complement strand
TTCAAAACCAGTCAGTCGTAAAACTTCAGCAAGTAAATCTGTTAGTTCAATATCATCATCAACTAATAGAATTTTTGACATTTTCATTCCCTTGTAATACAACGAACCTGCTTGATATGACAAGCAGGTGTTATTTTTAAATGATTACCAGAATTTCCACCAGCTTTTCTTACCTGCATTTTCAGGTGTGCTGATAATAGTATTATTTTCGTCTTGTTTTGCCACTTCAGGTAATGGCTTATCTAATTCTGCACTGCTTACTAAACCATTCTGATCGAATTTCACCGTAAATGTGTGTTGTTCAGGTTTTTGGTAAGCGTGTTGTTGTAAGAACACGTAATACCAAGTTAGGTTACTATAAGGATCGATTAAAACCGGTGTGCCAAGTAAATATTGTACTTGTTGTGCTGTCATGCCTGGTTTAACTTGTGCTACCGTCGATGCTTCTAAATAGTTACCTTGTGGAACATCAATACGATAAACGACTTTTTGCACCGTTGAGCAAGAAGTTAAACTTAATGCGAAAACAACTGCACCTAAAAATGTTCTTAATTGCATATTTTTTACCTTTTACTGCAAAGTTATGTCGAATGATACCGAAACTTTATGATCTTGCCAAATTAATTATCGCACTTTAATGCTTTTTGAAGTTGATCTTTCAAATTTGGTGGTATCCCTTTGATTGTTAAAGTATCTGTAAGTGGATCCCATTCAATACGGTTATTCAATAAATCCGCATCAAAACTTAATGTCACCCCTTTACCAGAGCCTGAAAACTTCGTTAATGTTTTTAAGGCTGAACGTACTGGTGGAATCGTTTCTTCCAAACCATAATCTTGCTCTTCTGTGAAGGTGACAAAAGGGCGCTCGTTTAGAGTCGGCAAATTGGCTGAAAGTTCAGTTAAGGCAATTTCATCACCGCTTGCTAATTGCCCTTTGCAGTATTCAAATACCTGTTTTTTCACCGCTTGAGTTTGTTCTTTGTTCAATTCACCTTGTTCACAGTAGTCACTGACAGCTTGTAATAGGCATTGGTTTTGAACTTGTGGATTTAGACCTTCTTCTGCACCCAAGAAATCCATAAAGAAGTCACTAATTTTACGGCCAACACGACCTTTGATGAAGGTAAGGTAGCGGTTTGAGTTTGCGTTCACTTGTAAATCCGTTAAGTTGATACGTGCCGCAATATCAAATTGTGTGATGTCTAAGTATTCCGTACGGCGAATTTCAAGATTTTCGTCAACTAACATACTGATACGGCTATCCAATAAAGCAATGAATAGGTAATCCGTCGCTAAAAAATTATATTGGCACAGGATAAGGGTACCGCTGTCTGCAAAATTATATTTGCCCAATTCTTGCGCTAATAATTTCGTAGATTGTTGGCTGAAATTTAAAAAGTTGATTTCATTTTCTAATAAACGATTCAGATCTTGTGCAAAAATGGAATTCTCTTGGAAAACACCAAATGCTTTGCCTTTATTTTGATAACCTTGATGTAATTGCAACATCATTTGTTCGACTTCTGGCGTAATGGTGAGAAGTTCATCACGCAACACGCTTTCCATCGTAGTGGTTTCATTTTCAGCGTGCTTAACTAATTGATGTAGCACGATTTGATTAACCGTAATGCTCATAATTTTTTCCTTCGTAAAATTTGCCTTAAATTATAACCGCAGTTTTTATGCAAGAAAAAAGAAATTATTCAGATTGAGCAAATTATCGGGTATGATATGAGAAGTTTTTTGTATTTAGAACAGGCTTAAACATTCCAAATGGCTCAACATTCAAAGTATTCCGATGGGCAAGTTAATGCCATCATTAACGATATGATTAGCGTGCTTGAAACTCATAAAGCGCCCGTTGATCTTTCTCTTATCGCTTTAGGCAATATGGCCAGTAATTTATTGACCACTAGTGTACCCGCTGCACAGCGTGAAGCACTAGCTCAAGCCTTTGCAAACTCTCTGATGAATTCGGTGAAAACAAAGTAAAATGTGGTGGTTTAAAAAAAGCAAATTCAACGGACGTGAATACCGTGAAGAAACCTCACGAAAAATTTCGTGGGGACATTGGTTTGCTTTTTTTAACATTATTATCGCCATTCTGATTGGCAGTCGTTACGCCTTTCTCATTGACTGGCCAGACACCTTACTCGGTAAAATTTATTTCTTTATCAGCTTATTAGGGCATTTCAGCTTTTGTGTTTTTGCCCTGTATTTGCTGGTTATTTTTCCGCTGAGTTTTATCATCAAAAATCACCGCACTTTCCGTGGGTTAACGGTGATTATCGCAACAATTTGCACCACTTTATTACTGTTTGATACGGAAGTGTTTAATCGCTTCAATATTCACCTTTCTTCTATCGTTTGGAATTTATTAGTGAATCCTGAAAAGGGTGAGCTTTCACGAGATTGGCAAATCTTCTTTGCACCGATGCCGATTATTTTGCTAATCCAAATGCTTTTCTCCCGTTGGAGTTGGGAAAAATTACGTAGTTTAGAGCGTCAAAAATGGCTGAAGAAAGTCGGATTAGTGCTGACATCTACTTTTGTGGCAACACACTTAATTTATGCTTGGGCGGATGCATTTTTATATCGTCCGATTACCATGCAACGCTCAAATTTCCCACTTTCTTATCCAATGACTGCTCGAACCTTTTTGGAAAAACACGGATTTATTAATGCGGAAGCATATTCTCAGCGCTTAGAGCAAGAAGGGCGTTTAGACGCATTAAAACTTGATTATCCGAAAAAAGACCTTCAGTTTGAGCAAGTTGAGAACAAACCAAACATCCTCGTGATTACCGTTTCAGGCTTACGTTATGATGCGGTAACGCGCGAGAAAATGCCTAAATTGTTTGAGTTTGCCACAAGTTCTACTCAATTTATGAATCATTACAGCAGTGGCAATACGAACAATGCAGGCTTAGTAGGCTTATTCTATGGACTGAATGCAAATTATACAGACAGTATTTTGAGTAATCATACGCCGTCAGTGTTAATCAAAAAGTTACAAGACGAAAAATATCAATTTGTCGCTTATTCATCCACGGCATTTAAAGACAGCTTATTTAAACAAGCCTTGTTCCGTAATGTGAAATTACCTAAAGTGAAAGCCTCTTCGCCAAAAGAAGCGATAAATGGTGTTTTATCTCTCTTAAAAGAGGATAAACCTTGGTTTGCTTATGTGGATTTAGATATTGCAGATAAAACGGAAGAAAATTACACCAAATCGCTTGCGGAGATAGATCAAAAAATTGATGACATTTTATCATCAGTTTCTTTAGATAATACGATTGTAATCATTACGGCAGAGCATGGTACAACGTTTAATAAACTGGATGAAAAAGCACAAGAAAACTATTTCGGTCGTGATGAAATCCAAGTGCCGTTTATTGTTTACTGGAAAGATTTGCCGGTGCAAGAAGTCACAAAATTAACAAGCCATACCGATTTATTGCCAGCATTGATGTCATCGATCTTTAAAGTAAAAAATCCGGTTTCGGATTATGCACAAGGTCGCAATTTATTTGAACTTAATGGCAATCCTTGGGTGTTGGCATCGAATTTCCGTTGGAATGTCATTATTCAGCCGGATGGTACTCAATATCATATTGATCGCAAAGGAAACTATAAGAAATTTGACCGCACTTATACGGAGCAATCCTCAAGCCGCCCACCACTCGGCTTGTTCTTAGACGCCTTCAAACAAGAGCGTTCTTTTGTCAATAAATAGATAGCTTTTTTATGCTTAAAATCTTATACTTTGCACTCAGTTGAAAGACTGAAAAGATGTTATTAATTAAAATCTGCGAATTTTTCATAACATTGTAAACAATTCACAATAGACCAGATCCTTATTGGGTTTGCTTTTCAATTAATACGCTTTCTCGTCTCTCTTTCCTTTTCTTTTTTTGGCGGAGTTATTATGAGAAATCACGTTCGTAGCTTTAAAACGTTTATTCGAGACGAAATCATTAAAAAAGGTGGCTGGGTTAATGCCCATGCTCACGCAGATCGTGCATTTACAATGACACCCGAAAAAATTGGTATTTATCACAATAGTAATCTTCAACAAAAATGGGATTTGGTGGATGAAGTGAAACGTACATCGAGTGTTGATGATTATTATGCCCGTTTTTGTCAATCGATTGAGTTGATGATTTCCCAAGGGGTGACGGCATTTGGTACGTTTGTGGATATTGACCCGATTTGTGAAGACCGAGCTATCATTGCCGCGCACAAAGCACGTGAAGTTTATAAACACGATATTATTTTAAAATTTGCGAATCAAACCTTAAAAGGGGTGATTGAGCCAGAAGCACGCAAATGGTTTGATATTGGCTCTGATATGGTGGATATGATTGGTGGTTTACCTTATCGCGATGAGCTTGATTATGGTCGCGGCCTTGAAGCAATGGATATTCTGCTTGATGCAGCTAAGTCTCGCGGCATTATGTGCCATGTGCATGTGGATCAATTCAATTCTCCGAAAGAAAAAGAAACAGAGCAGCTTTGTGACAAAACTATCGAACATGGTATGGAAGGTCGAGTCGTGGCGATCCATGGTATTTCCATTGGTGCGCATAGCAGAGAATACCGCTACAAACTTTATGAAAAAATGCGTCAGGCAAAAATGATGATGATTGCTTGTCCAATGGCGTGGATTGATAGTAACCGAAAAGAAGATTTGATGCCTTTCCATAATGCGCTGACACCGGCAGATGAAATGATTCCAGAAGGGATTACAGTTGCGTTAGGTACGGATAATATCTGTGATTATATGGTGCCACTTTGTGAAGGGGATTTATGGCAAGAACTAAGCTTGCTTGCTGCTGGCTGTCGTTTCCCACATCTTGATGCAATGGTTGATATTGCCAGTATTAATGGACGCAAAGTGTTAGGTTTAGAGCCAGTTTAATCCCAAAATTTGATAAAAGTGCGGTCATAAAATGAAAAGTTTTGTGGCCGTTTTTATTTATAAGAGAAAACAGAACTAATGCTAATTTGACTGATTTAAATAAGGATTGTAAGAAAGTGGTGGGCGATACCGGTCTCGAACCAGTGACCCCCTCCTTGTAAGGGAGGTGCTCTCCCAACTGAGCTAATCGCCCTTAATGTTGTGGATTGGCATTATAAGTATAATGAGATTTCAGTCAATATATTTTTATGAAAAAGCGTCTAGTTGTTGCAAAAATAGGCATAAAATCAGATTTTTTATTTAGAAGTCACGCAAGTCGTAGTAAAATAAAAGTAATTTTTGTAAATGAATAGGTTATTAAGAAAATGAAAATTGATCCTCCTTTTGAATTAGATCCGAATGTCAAAGTACGTACGCGTTTTGCCCCAAGTCCAACAGGTTATTTGCACGTGGGCGGCGCACGTACAGCCCTTTATTCTTGGTTATTTGCAAAACATAACAACGGTGAGTTTGTATTACGTATTGAAGATACTGATTTAGAGCGTTCGACACCGGAAGCAACAGCGGCAATCATTGAAGGGATGGAGTGGTTAAACCTGGCTTGGGAACATGGTCCTTATTATCAAACCAAACGCTTTGATCGTTACAATCAAGTGATTGATGAAATGATTGAGCAAGGCTTGGCTTATCGTTGCTATTGCTCTAAAGAGCGCCTAGAAGAATTACGCCATACACAAGAGCAAAACAAAGAAAAACCACGTTATGACCGTCATTGTTTACATGATCACAATCATGCAGCTGATGAGCCACATGTTGTACGTTTTAAAAACCCAACAGAAGGTTCAGTCGTATTTGATGATGCGGTGCGTGGTCGCATTGAAATCAGCAATAGCGAATTAGATGATTTAATTATTCGTCGTACAGACGGTTCACCAACCTACAACTTCTGTGTGGTGGTAGATGACTGGGATATGGGCATTACTCACGTTGTGCGTGGTGAAGACCACATTAACAACACCCCACGTCAAATTAATATCTTAAAAGCGTTAGGTGCACCAATTCCAGTATATGCACACGTTTCTATGATTAATGGTGATGATGGTCAAAAACTTTCAAAACGTCATGGTGCGGTAAGTGTGATGCAATATCGTGATGACGGTTATTTACCAGAAGCCTTAATCAACTATCTTGTGCGTTTAGGTTGGGGTCATGGTGACCAAGAGATCTTTACACGTGAAGAAATGATTAAATTTTTCGAATTAGATCATGTGAGTAAGTCAGCGAGTGCATTTAACACGGAAAAATTATTGTGGCTAAATCACCACTATATTCGTGAATTACCACCTGAATATGTGGCAAAACATCTTGCATGGCATTATAAAGATCAAGGTATTGATACATCAAATGGTCCAGCATTAACTGAAATCGTGACAATGCTTGCCGAACGTTGCAAAACTTTAAAAGAAATGGCATCAGCAAGCCGTTATTTCTTCGAAGAGTTTGAAAGTTTTGATGAAGCAGCGGTGAAGAAACACTTTAAAGCAGCGGCGATTGAACCACTTGAAAAAGTGAAAGAAAAATTGACCGCACTTTCTAGCTGGGATTTACATTCTACGCATGAAGCGATTGAACAAACTGCGGCTGAATTAGAAGTGGGTATGGGTAAAGTTGGGATGCCATTACGCGTGGCAGTAACAGGTTCAGGTCAATCACCTTCTATGGATGTGACATTAGTGGGTATCGGTCGTGAACGTGTGTTAGCGCGTATCCAACGTGCCATTGATTTTATTAAATCTCAAAACGCTTAATATTTAGGCTGATAAGCGGGATTTGATTATTTCAATATTGACAGTTTATCAGCCGAAATTTATCATAGCTTGCGTTATTTGGGGATATAGCTCAGTTGGGAGAGCGCTTGAATGGCATTCAAGAGGTCGTCGGTTCGATCCCGATTATCTCCACCAAATTTAAAACCTTGAAACTTAAAGTGAGTTTCAAGGTTTTTTCTTTATGGCAAATCTACATTTCTTTTAGGTAATTCAAGCCTAATCCATTCATTTGTCGCATAATCCAACTTTGTTTTTTACGAACTAACGCACTAGGCTTATTCACGTTATAGATGATAGGATTCGGTAAAACTGCAGCGAGTAATGCCGCTTCTGATTGAGTTAAATTTTTCGCTGATTTTTTGAAGTAATAGCGACTAGCCGCTTCTACACCAAAGATGCCATTACCAAATTCTGCGATGTTCAAATACACTTCTAAAATGCGTTCTTTGGGCCAAAAGATTTCCATTAATGCCGTTGTGGGAACTTCTAATCCTTTGCGAAACCAACTTTGTCCATGCCAGAGAACGAGGTTTTTTGCTGTTTGTTGAGAAATCGTTGAAGCGCCTCGTGTTCGGCGAGATTTTTCATTAAATTTAAAGGCCTTTTGAATTGCCTCAAAATCAAAGCCCCAATGGTGGGGGAATTTTTGATCTTCAGCCGCAATCACCGCAAGTTGCATATTCGGTGAGATTTCATCAAGGCTCACCCAATCGTATTTGATTGAATAGCTGAAATCCAACTGTAATAAGTGCCCGATTTTTTGCTGTACCATATAGGCAGAGAAGGGAACAGGAATAAAGCGGAAGCAAATGAAGAATGCCAGGATTGCGAGAGAAAAACGCCACGCAACCCGTTGCCAATTTTTTTTCCACCAAGAGGGCCGAAAAAGATGTAAAAGTGCGGTCAGAATTCGCTTAGTTTTTTGTAGCTTGCTCATCGAGTTGGCTTTTTACCCAGTTTATAAAATCCGGATCCATTGTTTTGAGCATATTAGAACCACGCGTAATGGTTGCTGCACTGGTATTGAGATTTTGTTGAATCTCTCGTTGGGAGAGATTTTTATCCAATAACTGCGCCACGATTTGTAAACGTAATCCTACTGCATCGCGCTCATCTGGCGTGAGCAGAAGCGTTAAGAAATCTTGTGCTTTGCCTTGCTCAAACGCGGTTTGCAAGGTCGCGAGGAAAGCATTCCATTGTTCTAAATTGCGACTAATATACATATCAACAATCCTATACTATTAAACTAGTGCGACTAGTATAGCCGATCGTATTCCTCTTTGCTAAAGGTTTGTAATTTTTCTTTGTCTTGTAGGTTTTGATAGTAAAAATCGTAAGTTAATACGTTTTGAACATAACCTCGAGTTTCAAAGAACGGAATAGATGCAATAAATTCATCCATAGCCAATTTACCATTCGCTCTCGCAAGCCATTTTTCGACACGGCTTGCACCCGCATTATAGGCAGAAGCGATCAAAATGCGGTTATTAGGGTATTTAGCATTTAACTCATTTAAGTGAGCCGTACCGAGTAAAATATTATTAAGCGGTTTGAATAAATCTGATTCGCCGTTATAAGGCAGTTGCTGATTTTCTGCCGTTTTTTGCGCGGTACTTGGTAATAGCTGCATTAATCCTCGCGCATTTGCAGAAGATTGTGCCATTGGATTCCAAGCACTTTCTTGGCGAGCAATGGCCATGGCGAAGGTTTTGGTAACACGATTATCCACAATGGCTTGAGGTTCTGTTCCGCTGAGGTTCACATTACTGAGGGCAATGTCAAAATATTGACTGTAAGCATTTGGTAAGCGTAAGTCGATATAATCCCATGCTTTCGCAATAATCGAGCCATCCACGCCTAATTCAAACCAATTTTGTTCATTTGCATATTGGCTTAAAGCAAGTTGTTTCTCTTGCGGTAATTTTTCTAAGAGAGAACGCCAACGTTGTTTGGCTGCGCCTAATCGATCTAATTGACGCAGTTCTGCAATCTCAGCTAATTCAGCTGAATACTTCTCTTGGATATTGGACTCTTGAGGAATTTTAGGCATTTCCAGTTTGTAGGAGTGACCTAATTTGACTGCTGCCAACATTGGATAAAACCCACGTTCTTTCGATAACGCTTCTAATCGTTGTTTCGCATCTTTATCGGATGCTTGAGCAGTTATTTTAGCCATCCAATAACGCCATTCTTGTTTTTGCTTCGCTTCATCTGAAAGGGCATTCAACCAACCTAATAAATCCGTTTTTTGCCAAATAGCCGTACGCAAACGACGTTCAATGAGATTATCTGCATTGAGTTTGAGAAGTTCTTGATCGCGCCATTGCACAAAATTAGGACTTTCATTATCAAAAAAACGGCTAATAAAGGCGATTTTCCAATCACGTAATTCAGTTTCGTCTAATTGCCAAGTCTTAGCCCATTGCTCATAAGGGGTGAAAGTTGGCTCATTCATATTTTCCGGAATGGTTCGCAAATAACGGGAAAAACCTAGCACTACGGCAAATTTATGGATAATTTTATTCGTATTACCATCAATTAATGGTAATGTCTCAGCGAGTGTTTTCAAATTTGCTGGATTTTTTAAGAGATCCAAATAAAGAGTCAAATCGATATTTACCTGACCATTTTCTTTTGCACCATCAACTTTTTCTAACTCTTTAGCGAGTATTTCGAGGCCTTTTGCATCATTTTTACCAAAGAGCATTTCCGCTTTTTGATAGATCTTCTCTTCAGTCCGTCCACCTTGTGAATACCAAGCAGCCCAGAGCTGAGCATCATTAGGAAGCTCAGCGTTGTTGAGCCAAAGTTGTTCATACTCAGATAAAATAGCCAATTTATTCTTGTCGTTTGATTGATTTTCTGCCGCCTGACTGGTATTGGCTGCTTCTATTTGATATTTAGCCGTGAGTACAGCAATTTGTGTTTCCAAATTATTAGGCGTGAGTTTGGCGAGTGCTTGAGTATCTTCAGCATTGGTTAATAATGTAAAAATACTTTGTTCTAATTTTCCACGTAGAAAATGAGAGGCGTGCTGCTGAATAAATTGTTCAATATCTGTTCTCAATGCATTCACTTCTTCACGAGGCGTATCGCGATTTACCGTTTTTACTCGCGCATCTAAATAAGCTGCCATGGCATCAGTTTGCAATGGATAACCTTTTAAAGAATCAATAAGCCCAAGAAATAATTTGGCATTATTCGAAACATGATTATTTTTGACCGCACTTTTTAGGAGCGACTCTAATTGCAGAAAAGTCGCGCGTTGTTCAATCAGCTTTAATTCATGCGCGTGCTGTTGTTGTGCCCATTTGGCTTGTTCTTCAGCAAGGTTAATTTGTGGCGCAGTTTCATTTTTGCTTTTATGAGCATGCTGATTAGCCAAAGCTGAGCCTGAAAGTGCGGTTAAAATTAATAACGAAATTGTCGTGTGTTTAAGTGCTCGCATAGGAGATTCCATATAAAGAGAAAGACGGATATTTAGATCCGTCTTTGAGTGTAGAGTTCGTTTTATTTAGAAAACTTTTTTGAAAGGCTTCACAATTACATCACCGTAAACGCCAGCTTCAACATAAGGATCTTGTGCCGCCCAGTCTTTTGCTGCAGACAGGCTTTCGAATTGAGCAATCACAGTCGAGCCTGTAAAGCCAGCTTCACCTGGATTTTCATCATCAATAGCCGGATTGGGGCCTGCTGTTAATAAGCGATCTTCTGCTTGTAATTGTTTTAAACGAGCAAGATGTTGCTCACGTACTGAAAGACGTTTTTCTAAAGTGCCAGGAATATCTTGGGCAAAAATCACGTAATACATTATTTCTCCTTTTAACAACTTAATTGTAATTCTTCGATGGTGGCTAATGCACGTTCTAATTCGAGATTGCCTTCACGTGGAATACTGCGAGATTTGCCGTCTTTTCCTACGGCTACAAAGGTAAATACGGCCTCTGTCACGCAATAACGTTCGCCAATTGGTTCGCTCGCAACTTTCTTCACCCATACTTCTACTTTGATTTTAATAGAAGAGCGCCCCACGCTGAGGCATTGACCGTAACAACACACTACGTCACCGACGGCAATAGGTTTAATGAAATTCATACTTTCTACGGCAACGGTGACGACGCGACCATGAGCAATTTCTTTCGCTAGAATTGCTCCGCCCATATCCATTTGTGACATAATCCAGCCACCGAAAATATCGCCGTTGGCGTTGGTATCTGAAGGCATAGCCAAGGTGCGTAGTAATAATACGCCTTTAGATTGACGACCGTCTTTATCGGTAAGATTTGAAACCATTATTTGTCCCCGTCATGTTTTTGATCATCTTTAGGTAAGTAACGGTAAATATAAGCACCACTGACGATTGTTGCAACAAAGGTCATACCAAGTAAACCAAAAGATTTAAAATCAACCCAAGCATCTTCAGACATATTTTGGCTGATATAAATATTCACAAGCATACACAGAATGAAAAATCCTGCCCAGCCTAAATTCAATTTGTTCCACACATTATCCGGTAATTGGATTTCTTTGCCTAATAACTTTTTCACCAGTGGCGTATTGAATTGGAATTGTGCAACCAATAAAACAATGGCAAATAAGGCATTAATAATCGTGACTTTCCATTGTAGATATTTGATTTCATTGAAATAGGCAGTGAGTAGGCCAAAAAAGACGACAGCAATCGCCATGATTTTTTGTTGTTTCTCAATCACACCATATTTCAGTTTTAGCACAATCATTTGAACAATAGTTGCAATTACTAATACGATGGCTGCATCACGCACCCCAAACATTTTGTAGGTGATGAAAAAGAGAACAAGAGGAATAAATTCAAGAAGTTGCTTCATATTATGCCTTCATAAATAAACTGTAAAAACGGTAAGTAAATACCAAAATAAATATTTGAAATAATGCTGCCAAGATACCAACAATCACACTTAAAAATGATGTACCTAGGATTACACCAATGTTATTCACTAATAAAGGTAGAAGTAAATAAGTGATCAACGTATAAATAATCAATATGCCATTACGTTTAACACCCGCACGCCACACTTGTAAAGCACTTTGCCCGATAGATTGATTGGAAGCAATATAATGCACAGGCGATAAGCATAGGCGAACAAAGAAAAATAAGCCCAATACCATTGAAACAAAGGCTAGAGGGGAGAGGGCATTTTTGCTTAAAAATGAACTCATAACATCAACGATGCCAAAGAGAAGTGGCAAGCTCATAAAAATATCTAAAACTACCACACCTAAAAAACGACGCAATGCCAGCATGAGCCCTTGATTAATCGGATTTTCATTTTGCTGACTAATATGATGAATAGTTGCAATACCGAAGGTTGCAATAAAAGATATCAACAATTGTTGAAATACAACAGATCCAATCAGCGCAGTTGGCTCCACTTTGCTCAATGCATTAATAATATCTTGTTGCGATGGATCAGGATTATTACCCAAACTCGGTATTGGGACACTGACTAATGCATTGATAAATTGTGATGCAATAAAAATCCCAACGAAAAGCAGTACGGTTTTTCGCTGATTACGCATAAAGTTGAGGCTATCTTGAAAAATCTGAGTAAAGTTAATTTGCATACCATATCCCACAATAATAAAACTCCGATTATACAGAGTTTATTGTTTTTTTCATAAAATTAGGTTGTTTAATGGTGATTTAAATTACCATTTTCAAGAGGGTATATGGTTTTATTCGTAAGCATAGCCATTAGGCGGTAGTAACTTACCATCTAAATAAGCTTGATTTTCAATCAGTTTTAATCGCTCTTCAATAAACCATTTAATCACTAAAGGATAAATATGATATTCCTGTTCACGTGTACGAAGCTCAATCTCCTCGACGGTATCACCAGGGTAAATCGGCACTTTAGCTTGTAATACAATGGCGCCGCCATCGATCTCTTCATTGACAAAATGTATTGTCGTACCATGTTCTTTATCGCCATTCTCAAGCGCACGTTGATAAGTATGCAAGCCTGGATATTTCGGAAGCAGGGACGGGTGAATATTTAAAATTTTCCCCGCAAAACGTTGAGTGAATGGTTTGGTTAAGATTTTCATGTAACCGGCTAAGACGATAAGATCAACATCGAGATCTTCTAAATAATCACCGATAGCCTTATCCATATCGAGATTAGAGGCAAAATCTTGGCGCAAAAAAATTCGGCTAGGAATGTCCGCACTTTTAGCGCGTTCTAAGCCAAATGAATCGATTTTATTACTGATGACAGTCACAATCTTTCCTGGAATAAAGC
>NZ_CALJRX010000084.1 GCF_937976265.1 uncultured Haemophilus sp. | reverse complement strand
GTAGCCTAAAAGTGGGGCGTTATTGTTTAATTGGCGGAGCAAGTGTGATCAATGGTCACATGGAAATCTGCGATAAAGTAACCGTGACAGGTATGGGTATGGTGATGCGCCCAATTACTGAGCCTGGTGTATATTCATCAGGTATCCCATTACAAACCAATAAAGAGTGGCGAAAAACAGCCGCACTTACCCTGGGGATTGATGGTATGAATAAACGACTGAAAGCCCTTGAGAAAAAACTTGGCTAAGATTTTTAAAACGTACCCTAGGGTGCGTTTTATTTTTATACAGAAATATCGTATAATTCCAGTGTTTTATTATTATTTATTTTAAAGGTATTAGACGTGTCAGAGAATCAAGCAAGTAAAGTAATTGAAGCAAAAGAAATTATGACCTTATTGCCACATCGTTATCCATTTTTATTAGTGGATCGTGTGTTAGACTACAAAGAAGGTGAATGGTTAAAAGCAATTAAAAATATCAGCGTAAACGAACCTTGTTTTACCGGTCATTTCCCTGGAGAGCCAATTTTACCTGGTGTGTTAATTCTTGAAGCTTTGGCACAATCAATGGGGATCCTTGCATTTAAAACTCATGAATTAAAAGGTGGCGAATTATTCTATTTCGCAGGTATTGATGAAGCGCGCTTCAAACGCCCAGTATTACCTGGAGATCAAATGGAATTGAACGTTCAAGTGATTAAAGAACGTCGTGGTATTACAGCATTCACAGGTATTGCAACTGTAAACGGTGAAGTAGCTTGTGAAGCCAAATTAATGTGTGCTCGTCGATAATTAAAGAAAATTAAGGGGTAAGTATGATCCACCCAAGTGCAAAAATTCACCCAACCGCGCTTGTTGCTGATGGCGCAGTTATTGGCGAAGACGTTGTTATCGGTCCTTTCTGTATTATTGAAGGGAGCGTTGAGATTAAAGCGCGTACCGTTTTAAATTCTCATATTGTCGTGAAAGGCGACACCGTGATTGGTGAAGATAACCAGATTTATCAATTCGCTAGCATTGGTGAAGTCAACCAAGATTTAAAATATAAGGGCGAGGCAACTAAAACCATTATTGGTAATGGCAACCTTATTCGTGAACATGTGACAATTCATCGCGGCACTATCCAAGGTGGTGGTGTAACACGTATTGGTAATAACAACTTATTGATGATCAATGTCCACGTTGCTCATGATTGCCAAATTAAAAATAACTGTATTTTGGCAAACAATGCAACCCTTGCTGGTCACGTTGAATTAGATGATTTTGTGATTGTAGGTGGTATGTCTGCGATTCACCAATTTGTGATCGTTGGTGCGCACGTTATGTTAGGTGGTGGCTCTATGGTTAGCCAAGATGTGCCGCCTTATGTGATGGCGCAAGGTAACCATGCGCAGCCTTTCGGTGTAAACCTTGAAGGATTAAAACGTCGTGGTTTTGATAAACCAACCATACATGCTATCCGTAATGTTTATAAAATGATTTACCGCAGTGGTAAAACCCTTGAAGAAGTATTGCCGGAAATTGAACAAATTGCACAAACTGAATCTGCAATTAGTTTCTTTGTCGAATTCTTCAAACGTTCTACCCGTGGCATTATTCGTTAATTAACGTTTCTTTTCTCGTTAAGAGAAAATGATGAATAACAAAGAGACCGCACTATGATTTGTTCAAAGTGCGGTCGTTTTTTAGGATAAATTTAATGATAAAAGAAAATCCGACTATTGCGATTGTTGCCGGTGAAGTCTCTGGCGATATTCTTGGCGCCGGTCTCATTCAGGCACTTAAACGCCATTATCCGCAAGCTAAATTTGTTGGGATTGGTGGAGAGCGAATGATTGCTCAAGGCTTTGAAAGCTTTTTTGATATGGAAGAGCTCTCTGTCATGGGGCTAGTAGAAGTTCTCAAGCACTTGCCTCGATTGCTAAAAATTCGTCGCAGTATCATCGAACAACTTTCTGATATTAAACCGGATGTATTTATCGGTATTGATGCACCGGATTTTAATCTTACTGTTGAACTGAAATTAAAAGAAAAAGGGATTAAAACCATTCATTACGTGAGTCCATCTGTATGGGCTTGGCGTCAAAATCGTATTTATAAAATTGCTAAAGCAACCCATCAAGTATTAGCCTTTCTTCCTTTTGAAAAAGCCTTTTATGATCGTTTCAATGTGCCTTGCCGTTTTATTGGTCATACTATGGCAGATGCGATTCCATTAAAGCCAAATAGAATAGAAGCTTGTCAGACCTTAGGTATTGATGAAAAAGGACGTTATCTTGCCATTTTAGTGGGGAGTCGTGGTAGTGAAGTGGGCTTCCTTGCTGAACCATTTCTAAAAACCGCTTTGTTATTAAAAGAAAAATATCCAGACTTGCAGTTTTTAGTTCCTTTGGTGAATGAAAAACGTCGCCAGCAATTTGAGGAAATAAAGGCTCAGATTGCTCCTGATCTTGACATGCATATCATTGATGGTAAAGCACGCCAAGTGATGATTGCTGCCGAAGCAACTTTACTTGCTTCAGGTACCGCCGCGCTTGAGGCGATGTTGTGTAAATCGCCAATGGTGGTGGGCTATCGAATGAAACCGTTCACTTATTTCTTGGCAAAAAGATTAGTCAAAACAAAATATATTTCATTACCTAATTTATTAGCGGATGACATGCTTGTACCAGAAATGATTCAAGAAGATTGCGAACCGCAAAAATTAGCAGAACAACTTTCTCAGTATTTGGGTGATGACGAAAGTGCGGTCAAATCTCGCAGTGTTTTAATTCAACGTTTTACTGAATTACACAAATTAATTCAATGCGATGCTGACAGCCAAGCCGCACAAGCTGTAATTGATTTATTGGAGCAAAAACATGACTGATTTTGTTTATCCTGAAGGGTATCAATTAATTGCAGGTGTAGATGAAGTTGGACGTGGCCCTTTAGTGGGCGCAGTTGTAACGGCTGCAGTGATCTTAGATCCGAATAATCCGATTACCGGGTTGGCAGATTCTAAAAAGCTCAGTGAGAAAAAACGTCTTGCACTCGCAGCAGAAATTAAAGAGAAAGCTTTGGCTTGGGCAATGGGACGAGCAGAGCCAGCTGAGATCGATGAGTTGAATATTCTGCATGCCTCTATGCTAGCAATGGAACGGGCCGTAAAAGCCTTAAAAATTCAACCGCACTTTGTGTTGGTGGATGGTAATCGTGTTCCGCCTAACCTTGGTTTGCCTGCCCAAGCTGTGGTGAAAGGTGATTCACTTGTGATTGAAATCAGCGCTGCTTCTATTTTGGCAAAAGTCGCGCGCGATCAGGAAATGGAAGCGTTAGATAAAAAACATCCTGAATATGCCTTTGCTCAACATAAAGGGTATCCGACCAAATTACACTTAGAAAAGTTAGCGGAACTGGGCCCTTTACCGGAGTATCGTCGTAGTTTTTCTCCCGTGAAGAAGGCGCTAGGCATAGAAGAGTAGTGACCTTGAAAGATTTTAAGATTGAAGGATAGAGAATGAATACCATTTTTGAGCATGCACTTTGGGTAAGCCCATTATTTTGGACATTAATGTTGCTTGGCGCAGCCATCATTTTATTTGTGCATAATAAAATTCGTATGGATGTGGTGGCATTATTGGTGATGCTCTCTTTTTATCTAAGTGGCATTCTCAGTATCCAAGAGATCTTAGTTGGCTTTAGTGATCCTAATATTATCCTTATTGCTTTACTCTTCATTGTGGGGGAAAGCTTGGTTCGGACAGGAATTGCTTATCGTGTGAGTGATGGCATCTTGAAAGTTGCGGGAAATAGTGAAGCCAAGGTACTCATTTTACTGATGCTTTCAGTGGCAGGATTAGGCGCATTTATGAGCTCAACAGGCGTGGTTGCGGTGTTTATCCCTGTTGTAATGATGATTTGTCGTCAAATGAATATTTCCCCAAAACGATTAATGATGCCATTAAGCGTGGCAGGATTAATCAGCGGGATGATGACATTAATCGCGACGGCTCCTAACCTTGTGGTGAATGCGGAATTAGTAAAAGACACGAATCTTCGCCTTGAGTTTTTTGATTTCACGCCAATCGGATTATTGATCTTAGTGCTAGGCATGGGCTATATGCTTATCGCTCGTCGATGGCTTTCGGATAATAACGATGAAAACAATCAAGATACTGCGCAGAGCTCCATGAATGAGCTAATTAATGAATATGGTTTAAAAGATCGAACCAAACGTTTGGTGGTGAAAAGCACGTCCCCTTTCGTGGGTAAAACCTTAGATCAACTTCATTTGCGTTCTAGCTATCAACTCAATGTGCTAGCGATTGAGCGTTGGAAACATTTCCGACCAAGTTACATCATGCCTCTTGGCACCTCAGAGATAAAAGCAAAAGATATTCTCATGGTGGATTTGGAACGCTGTGATTTTAATTTCGATATGTTTTGCCAAGAATTTCATCTAGAACCTGCCGAAATTAAATCACAATCGTTTGATCAGCAGGCACGTTCCATTGGAATGGCCGAGTTAATTATTGTGCCAAACTCAGCTTGTATTGGTAAAACGACCGCAGAGTTACAATTCCGCACGAAATACGGCTTAAATGTGGTTGGGATTAAACGAGATGGTGTGGTATTGAGTGATGTCTTTAAAGAAAAATATCGCTCAGGTGATTTGCTTTTAGTGATTGGCGATTGGCGTCTCATTCAAGCAATGCGTGATCGTCGAAAAGATTTTCTTGTATTAAATTATCCGAAAGAAATGGAACGCGCTGTACCAGCCCAACGTCAAGCACCACTTGCTTTAGTTTCCATTTTAACCATGGTGGTATTAATGGTTTCGGGTGCCGTGCCGAATGTTGTGGCAGCGTTGATTGGTTGTTTAATGTTGGCTTATTTCCGTTGCGTGGATGCTAAAAGTGCTTATGACTCCATTCAATGGCCGAGCCTTATTCTGATTATCGGAATGATGCCATTTTCGACCGCGCTTCAAAAAACAGGTGGGGTAGAGTTTGCGGTGAAATGGTTGACACAAATCATTGATGGATGGGGAATGTATCCTGTATTGATTTTACTCTTTGTTTTTTGTGCATTAGTTGGGTTGTTTATTTCGAATACGGCCACTGCAATTTTGATGGCGCCGATTGCGATTTCTCTTGCTACGCAACTTAATGTGTCTCCCGTGCCATTTGCGATGGTCGTTGCGATTGCGGCTTCTGCTGCATTTATGACACCAGTTTCTTCTCCTGTGAATACCATGGTGGTGGGACCTGGTGGCTATAAATTTGCTGACTTTATTAAAATCGGCGTACCTTTTACCTTAATTGTTATGTTGGTAACTGTTTTTATCGTGCCAATATTATTTCCATTTTAAATGAAAAATAGCGGTCAAAATTGACCGCTATTTTTATCTCTCAGCGAGATTATTTACTTAATTTCGCTTTGTAAGTTGGGTTCATTAAGTTTTCTACAGAAAGGATATCATCCAATTGTTCTGCGGTTAATAAACCTTTTTCTAATACGACTTCACGTACGCCTTTGCCGGTTTGTGCACAGATTTTACCGACTAAGTCACCGTTGTGGTGACCGATGAATGGGTTCAAGTAAGTTACGATACCGATAGAATTGTAAACGTAGTTTTCACAAATTTCTTTATTTACGGTAATGCCATCAACACATTTATCGCGTAAGTTCACACATGCGTTGCCTAAAATCTCAATAGATTCAAACATTGCTTGTACAATAACTGGCTCCATTACGTTTAATTGTAATTGACCCGCTTCCGATGCAAAGGTTACAGTTGTGTCGTTACCAATTACTTTGAAGCACACTTGGTTAACTACCTCAGGCACAACAGGGTTTACTTTTGCAGGCATGATAGAAGAACCCGCTTGTAATTCAGGTAAGTTAATTTCTTTAATACCTGCGCGAGGGCCAGAAGAAAGTAAACGTAAGTCGTTACAGATTTTTGATAATTTCACTGCTGTGCGTTTTAATGCGCCATGTACAGAAACATAGTCTCCACAGTCTGAAGTTGCTTCGATTAAGTTCTCAGCACCAGTGCAATGTAATCCAGTTACATCAGATAAGTGTTTAACAACAGAAGGTACATAACCTTGTGGAGTATTTAAGCCAGTACCGATTGCAGTTGCGCCCATGTTTACTTCAAGTAAGTGTGCTGCAGCTGCTTTTAAGTGTTTCACTTCTTCAGCCATTAATACAGCAAAAGCTTTGAATTCTTGACCAACGGTCATTGGCACCGCATCTTGTAATTGAGTACGACCCATTTTTAAAATTTTAGCAAATTCTTTTGCTTTATTATCGAAACCATCATGTAAGTATTGAATTTTGTCGATAAGTTTCAAAATACTGTTATATACCGCAATACGGAAACCAGTAGGATACGCATCGTTGGTAGATTGGCTAGCGTTCACGTGGTCCATTGGGTTGATAACATCATATTCACCTTTTTTGTGACCTAAAATTTCTAATGCTAAGTTTGCAATCACTTCGTTAGTATTCATGTTTACAGAAGTACCCGCACCACCTTGATAAATATCAGATGGGAACTGATCTAAACATTTACCGTTTACCAATACTTCATCACAAGCTTTGACAATCGCGTCAGCGATGCTTTGTGGAATCGCGCCCAATTCACCGTTAGCTAATGCGGCTGCTTTTTTCACCATTACCATGCCGCGTACAAATTCCGGTACATCAGAAATGGTTACATTAGAAATATTGAAGTTTTCAACCGCTCTTAAGGTATGGATACCCCAGTATGCATCTGCTGGTACATCACGTTCACCTAATAAATCCACTTCTTTTCTGTATTGAGTCATTTTAATCACCTTTTTTGGTTGTTAATTAATTTGAGGTAATTATAGGAATTTACATTGAAAATAAATTTGACGTGGATCACGTTTTAAATAAGACGTATAAGAGATATTTTCATTTCTCGCATAAATTTTTTTAGGGGAAACATCACTTGGCAATATTAAATTTATGCTAATTTTAGTTGCTCACCGATCTTCTCAAAGCGTTTTTGAATGAGCTCAGCACGATAGCCTAGCACTCGTACAATAAGTCCACCTTCATTTAATTGAGAAACGCCAATAAGTAGTGATTTTTCGCTTTCCTGCTGTTGAAGTGTTTGGACGATTTGTTTAACTTCAGTTGGTGTTTTCTGCAAATTGAGATAAATCAATGAGCCTTGATGTGAAAAATCTTCCATTTGGCTTAATGCGGCCAATTTCATTTTTGCAGGCTGCCACTGAATACAATCCAAAACAAGCGGTTTAGTTTGCCCATTATTTTGTAAAAGCTGAACTTTCAGGTGAGAAGAAAATTGACGAAATTCAAAACGTTCATTATTTGCTACTCGGCCAATAGCCACAATCTCTCCATAAATCAGAACGCTATTAGGTTGCATATTGATGAATGTTTTTTGTTTAAATGCAGAATCCTTATGCAATACCAATGGGTGAGGTAAATAAAATAAACGGCTATTTTCTTCAAGCTGAATGAACGTGTTTTGTTCAGCAAAATTGCCTTCATTCATTGCCTGAACACGGGTAAATGCCTGTGTATTTAAAGAAAGTGCGGTCGATTCTGCGAGTGTTATTTGAATATCAATACGATCCCTAGATAAGAGTCCTGGCGAAGAAGACATCTGAATGGCATTAAGTCCATTCGTCCAAGCATCCGCATAAGCAGGTAACGTCATGACTTTAAAAGGTGGGGTAGCAAAATATTCTGCAAGCTGAGTTTTACCGCTTGAAGAAAGTTTGGTTGAGAGTTTGAGCGTACTGTTCATAATTGATTAAATTTGTAAAACTCCCCCTCCTGAAGAAGAGGGGAGAGTGCTTTATCTCACTAAGGCTTTAGGTTCTTCTATATTTTTTAATAAAGCGTATTTTTCAATCCAACCGATCACACCGTCTAAATTTTCTTTCTTCATTAAGTTGGTAAAGACAAACGGTTGGCCGTTACGCATACGACGCGCATCACGTTCCATAACGCTTAAGTCAGCGCCAACAAATGGTGCAAGGTCTGTTTTGTTAATCACTAACAAATCTGAACGGGTAATACCTGGCCCTCCTTTACGTGGGATTTTTTCGCCTTGCGCAACGTCAATCACGAAAATCGTCACATCGGCTAAATCAGGGCTAAAGGTGGCAGATAAGTTATCACCACCGGATTCAATAAAGACGATTTCTATATCGGGGAAGCGAGCAACCATTTCATCAACCGCTTCTAAGTTCATAGACGCATCTTCACGAATTGCCGTATGTGGGCAACCGCCCGTTTCTACGCCCATAATACGCTCTGG
>NZ_CALJRX010000083.1 GCF_937976265.1 uncultured Haemophilus sp. | reverse complement strand
TCAAGCAATGCAACGTCACCCATTCAAACCAAAATTGGTTCACATTGACTTCAAACGTGCTTAATTTTTAGCTTGTGATAAGAACACCAATAATGATGAGTTATTGGTGTTTTTTCTTTTCGGGCAAAAGTGCGGTCAAATTTGAAATCGTTTTAGGAGTATTTTCCAATGAAGATAGCCTTAGGCATTGAATATAACGGAAAACAGTATTGTGGCTGGCAGCGACAAGAGAAAGTGCGTAGCGTACAAGAAGAATTAGAAAAAGCGTTATCTTTTGTGGCAAATGAAAAAATTGAAGTGTTTTGTGCGGGCAGAACAGACTCTGGTGTGCATGGCACGGGGCAAGTGGTGCATTTTGAAACCACAGCGGTTCGTCCTGAAAAAGCTTGGGCATTTGGTACCAATGCGAATTTACCTGATGATATTTCAGTGAGTTGGGCAAAAGTGGTGGATGATGAATTTCATGCCCGTTTTTCGGCAACCGCGCGTCGCTATCGTTATATTTTATATTGTAATAAATTACGTTCAGCCATTTTGCAGGAAGGAATTACCCATTGCCATTTAGATTTGGACGAAAAGAAAATGCACCAAGCGGGGCAGTTTTTATTGGGCGAAAATGATTTTTCCTCTTTCCGTGCGGCACAGTGTCAATCAAATACCCCTTGGCGAAATGTGCATCATTTAAAAGTGGTGCGAAAAGGGCAGTACATTATTGTAGATATTCAAGCCAATGCTTTTGTGCATCATATGGTACGCAACATTGTGGGAAGCTTAATTGAAGTCGGTGCAGGCAATCAACCTGTTGAGTGGATGAAATGGTTGTTAGAGCAAAAAGATCGTAAATTAGCCGCGCCAACAGCGAAACCCGAAGGCTTATATTTAGTGAATGTCATTTACCCTGAAAAGTTTGCAATTCCACAGAAAAATTTAGGCCCATTGTTTTTAGAAGATAATCTCATCTGACTAGCAAATTTCGCTAAATTATGATTAAATACGCAAACTTTTCTAGTTAATAAAAAAGGTAAAAAATGAGCTGGATTGATAAAATTTTTAGCAAAGGAACCTCTTCCTCTACATCACGTAAAGCAAACGTGCCAGAAGGGGTTTGGACAAAATGTACCTCTTGCGAACAAGTCCTTTACGGCGAAGAAGTAAAACGTAATTTACATGTTTGCCCAAAATGCGGCCATCATATGCGCATTGATGCTCGTGAGCGCCTTTTAGCCTTGTTAGATGAAGGTTCAAGCCAAGAATTGTCGGCTGATTTAGAACCAAAAGATATTCTTAAATTTAAAGATTTAAAAAAATATAAAGATCGTATTACTGCAGCACAAAAAGAAACCGGTGAAAAAGATGCGTTAATCACAATGACGGGGACACTTTACAACATGCCTGTGGTCGTTGCCGCATCCAACTTCAGTTTCATGGGCGGTTCAATGGGCTCTGTTGTGGGTGCAAAATTTGTAAAAGCGGCAGAAAAAGCAATGGAATTAAATTGTCCGTTCGTTTGTTTCTCTGCAAGTGGTGGTGCGCGTATGCAAGAAGCACTTTTCTCATTAATGCAAATGGCGAAAACCAGTGCGGTATTAGCAAAAATGCGTGAAAAAGGTGTGCCGTTTATTTCAGTATTAACGGATCCGACATTAGGTGGTGTATCTGCAAGTTTTGCGATGTTAGGTGATGTGAACATTGCTGAGCCAAAAGCATTAATCGGTTTTGCAGGTCCACGTGTTATTGAACAAACCGTACGTGAAAAATTACCGGAAGGCTTCCAACGTAGTGAATTCTTACTTGAGAAAGGGGCGATTGATATGATTGTGAAACGTTCAGAAATGCGTTCAACCCTTGGAAACCTTTTAAGCAAGCTCACCAATCAACCTTCACCTTTTGTTGAAGTAGAACTTGTTGAACATGAGTAATACAATGAATTTAAAAGCCACTTCGCCACTCGCTGAGTGGCTTTCTTATTTGGAAGACAGTCACTTTAAAGCTATTGATTTAGGGCTGGATCGTATTAAATCCGTGGCAGAAGAATTGGATCTGTTGAATCCCGCACCTTATGTGATCACGGTGGGGGGCACAAATGGTAAAGGTACGACTTGTCGTTTGCTTGAAACTATTTTGTTAAATCACGGTTTGCGTGTAGGCGTGTATTCCTCACCGCATTTGTTGCGTTATAACGAACGTGTTCGTATTCAAAATCAAGACTTGCCAGATGAAATGCATACCGCTTCTTTTGATTTTATCGAAAAGCATAAAACGCAGTCCCTCACTTATTTTGAATTTAGCACTTTATCAGCTTTGCATTTATTCAAACAAGCGAAGCTTGATGCCGTCATTTTAGAAGTGGGGCTTGGTGGACGTTTAGATGCAACGAATATTGTTGATAATGATCTGGCGGTTATCACCAGTATTGATATTGATCATACAGATTTTCTAGGTTCAACTCGCGAAGAAATTGGCTTTGAAAAAGCGGGGATTTTCCGTGCGAATAAACCGGTTGTCATTGGCGAACCCAATGTTCCTCAACCTATGTTAGAACAAGCGGAGAAATTACATTGCCACGTTTCACGTCGAGATGTTACTTGGTCGTTTAAAGCCAATGAGCAAACTTGGATGTGGCAGAGTAATAAAGTGCGGTTAGAAAATCTGCCGTTTTGCCAAATTCCATTAGCTAATGCCGCAACAGCTTTGGCTGCCGTTGAACAGCTGCCTTTTGATATTTCTGTCGATACCATTAAACGTTCATTAATTGAAGTGGAATTGGTGGGTCGTTTCCAACAATTGAAAGGTAACCAATTAGAAAAGCTAGCAGATCGCTTGAATGTATCTTATTCACAGTTGCCAAAAGTGATCATCGATGTTGGGCATAATCCTCATGCGGCAAAATATTTAGCCGAAAAATTGACCGCACTTAAAACACAAATTTCAGGTCGAATCATTGCCGTTTGCGGTATGTTAAAAGATAAAGATGCCGAGTCGGTGTTTACCCAACTGACTTCCGTGATTGACCAATGGCATTGTGTCACATTAGGTGGCTATCGAGGTCAATCGGGTGATGACTTAAATGCAAAATTAACTTCAGTTTGTCCATCGGCAAAAAGTGTTTCTGAAGATTCTGTAGTTGAAGGTGTGCAAAATGCGGTTAAAAATGCAGATAAAAATGATATTGTGCTGGTATTTGGATCTTTCCACACCGTAGGGGCGTTTTTAGAATATTTGGCTTAATGGATATAATAAAGGCTGGTTTTGACCAGCCTTTTATTTTTAAAGTATTTTGTGAAAGTAATCACTTAATTCTGAGTATTGGAATGTAAATCCACAATCTAACAAATGTTTTGGATAGGCATTTTGGCTGTCTAAAAGAATGCAAGCGCGCTCGCCTAGAATAGTCGTTAATAAAAATTGAGGTACTTGAGCAAAACAAGGACGATGTAATGCTTGGCCTAATAGTTGGTTGAATATCTTGTTTTTAATAGGATGTGGCGCAGTAAAATTAAATGCACCTTCACAATCATTATGGTCAAGTAAGAAGAGAAGTCCTTTTACCATATCCTCTAACGCGATCCAACTCCAATATTGCTCACCATTCCCTAATTTGCCACCTAATCCAAAACGATAGAGCGGAAGGATTTTTGCAAAAGCCCCGCCTTTTGGTGAAAGCACTAATCCTGTTCTCACTAAACAGACTCTTGTGTTGGCTTGCTTTGCCGCATTTTCCCAATCAATGCAAAGTTGCGCGGTAAATTGAATACTTGGATTTGTGTCTTCGGTGATTACATCTTCGCCACGGTTTCCATAAATTCCGGTTGCGGAACCTGAAATCAGGGCTGGGGGACATTCACTTTGGTTAATGAGTTGAACAAGCTGCTGTGTTAAATCAATGCGGCTATGACGCAGTTTCTCTTTTTGGTGAGCTGTCCATTTTTTATCGAAGATTGGCTCACCGGCAAGATTAATAACCGCATCAAAGGTATTCAAGTCTTTGAGTGTTGAAAGTGCGGTCAAAAATTGAGGTATTTTTTCAGGAAAAATAGATTGGGCTTTTTCAATAGAGCGGGTTAATACGGTAACACTATCGCCACGAGACAGTAGTGCCGTAACCAAGGCTTTTCCAACAAATCCTGTTCCACCAGTCACTAAGATATTCATTATAAGCTGCTCTCAAAGAGTGTTTGAATTTGTGCTAAAAGCGCTTTAATTGTTGTATTTTTGGTTGGGGTGACAAATATAGTGTCATCTCCAGCAATCGTGCCTAAAATCCCTTCTGGTTTACCAATGGAGTCTAGCAAACGGGCGATCAACTGAGCTGCACCTGGAGAGGTTTTGATGACGATGACGAAATCATTGTGATCAATATCTAAAACCAGATTTTTTAATGGACTGCTGGTGGCGGGCACACTCAATTCGCTTGGTAAGCAATACACCATTTCCATTTTCGTATTTCTTGCTCGAACCGCACCAAATTTGCTTAACATACGTGAAACTTTAGATTGATTAATGGTTTGGAATCCTTGATTCTTTAAGGCTTCAACGATTTCACTTTGAGAAGCAAATCGCTCTTGGTTTAGCAGTTCTTTAAATGCTTTTGTTAATTGATCAGACATAGTTATTCTCGTACAGGGGAATTTGCATAAGAATTGCATAAAAATTCATTTTAGGCAATTAAAATAAATTTGCCGTTTGAAAAGTTTGAGCTAGATCGCATAATTGAACTTCTTTGTTTGTAATTTAACGGCTAAGACTTTAGAATTCTACCTAGTTAGGATTAATTAATACATAAGGAGTATTTTATGAAAGTTGCAGTATTAGGCGCAGCAGGCGGTATTGGTCAAGCATTAGCCTTATTACTTAAATTACAATTACCCGCTGAAAGTGAATTAGCACTTTATGATATTGCACCAGTAACACCAGGAGTAGCTAAAGATGTGAGCCATATTCCAACAGCGGTGAAAGTAGAAGGTTTTGCGGGTGAAGATCCGACACCTGCACTTAAAGGGGCTGATGTCGTTTTAATTTCTGCAGGGGTTGCACGTAAACCGGGTATGGATCGTTCAGATCTTTTCAATATCAATGCAGGTATCGTGCGCAACTTAATTGAACATGTTGCAAAAACTTGTCCAAAAGCTTGTGTAGGCATTATTACCAACCCTGTGAATACGACTGTTGCGATTGCTGCAGAAGTGTTGAAAAAAGCGGGTGTTTACGATAAACGTAAATTATTCGGTGTCACCACTTTAGACGTGTTACGTTCTGAAACATTTGTATCTGAATTAAAAGGCTTGAATGTTTCTCGTACAAGCGTACCGGTAATTGGTGGCCACTCAGGTGTAACCATTCTTCCATTACTTTCACAAGTTCAATATGCTGAATGGAAAGAAGAGGAAATTGCACCATTAACTAAACGTATCCAAAACGCAGGTACTGAAGTGGTTGAAGCAAAAGCAGGTGGCGGTTCTGCGACACTTTCTATGGCTCAAGCGGCAGCACGTTTTGCTCGTTCATTAGTGAAAGGCTTAAGTGGTGAAACTGTCGTTGAATGTACTTATGTAGAAGGTGACGGTAAATACGCACGTTTCTTCGCTCAGCCAGTACGTTTAGGTAAGGAAGGTGTAGAAGAAATTTTACCAATCGGCACCTTAAGCAAATTTGAACAAGAAGCTTTAGAAGCAATGTTACCAACATTGCGTGCTGATATTGAATTAGGCGAAAAATTTATTAACGGCTAATTTAATTCTATTTCAGGAGAAGAGGAGCTGTATGCTCCTCTTTTTTTATACGCAAACGATTTAAAATAAAAAAGTGAAGAAAAAGCGTGATTTAGCTCACAAATTTGAAAATTGCTATTTGCAATAAAAAGTACTTTGCCGTATTCTTAAACCACTAAAAACAAGTGCTATTTTTAAATAGCCGACATCTATTTTGCTTTCCGAGTAGTGCCCCAATAGGGGCACTTTTTTTATGTCCATTTTTAGCGAAGTATAAAAAAGTGCGGTCGAAAAACACTGGATTTTCTGACCGCACTTTTAAAATGAATGCTAAGTGAAAGAATTATTCAAACATTGCTGAAATAGATTCTTCATTGCTGATACGACGAATTGCTTCAGCAAGCATAGTCGAAAGGGTAAGCACGCGTACTTTACCAAGCGCTTTCATTTCTGGTGAAAGTGGAACGGTATCAGTTACCACGATTTCATCAATTGCATCGCTCGCTAAATGTTGTGCTGCTGCACCAGAGAATATTGCGTGAGTTGCGTAAGCAAATACGCGTCTTGCACCGCGTTCTTTTAATGCTTCAGCTGCTTTACATAATGTACCACCTGTATCAATCATATCATCGACAAGGATACAATCACGATCTGCGACATCCCCGATAACATGCATAACTTGTGATACGTTTGCGCGTGGACGACGTTTGTCGATAATTGCCATTTCGGTATCGTTTAATAATTTCGCTACCGCGCGAGCACGTACCACACCGCCGATATCAGGAGAAACAACAATAGGATTGACCAGATCGGTTTTCTTCAAGATATCATCAAGTAAAACCGGTGAACCGAATACGTTATCAACGGGCACATCAAAGAAACCTTGGATTTGCTCTGCGTGTAAGTCACAAGTTAATAATCGGTCAATCCCTACTGTTGAAAGTAAATCTGCTACCACTTTTGCAGTGATTGGAACACGAGCAGAACGCACACGACGATCTTGACGAGCATAACCAAAATAAGGAACAACGGCAGTAATACGGCCGGCAGATGCACGACGTAAAGCATCAACTATTACAATCAATTCCATCAGGTTGTCATTCGTTGGCGCACAAGTGGATTGAATAATAAACACGTCTGCACCACGCACATTTTCATTAATTTGCACTTGGATTTCACCATCGCTAAAGCGTCCAACGGTGGCATCGCCTAATGAAATGTAAAGACGTTCAGAAATCTTTTTCGCTAGCTCAGGCGTAGCATTTCCAGCAAAGAGTTTAATGTCTGGCATTTTATATAACCTCAGGTTGAGTGTAGATAGATTGGTTGGTCGAGAGTTGTTTCAACATCGCATGTAATGGTGAAACGTTTAATCCTTTAGCAACAAAGCCGAAAAATTCCTTCGGTTTTTGTTGGAAAACAGCTTGTGCTGATTTTTCATCCTCAAATTCAGCAAAAACACAAGCTCCGGTTCCGGTTAATCTGGCTGGTGCATATTGTAGCAACCATAGTAGGGCTTTTTCAACTTCAGGATATTGAGTTCGCACGACTTTTTCGCAATCGTTTGCAAACGGTTGATTCAAAAGTTCGGCAAGGGATCTTTTTTCTGTATTGCGTGGCAAATCGGGGTCGCTAAAAACCACTGCAGTAGAAATCGCCGTTTCAGGTTTTAGTACCACATAATATTTTTCTTGTGGTTCGCAGTATTGAATTTTTTCACCCACACCTTCTGCAAAAGCGGCTTGGCCATGAACAAAGATAGGCACATCAGCCCCAAGTTTTAGTCCAAGCTCGGCAAGTTCATCAATGGATAAATAGGTTTGCCATAAATAGTTTAAAGCAAGCAGAGTCGTTGCGGCATTGGATGAACCGCCGCCAATCCCACCACCCATTGGCAGAATTTTATCTAAATGAATTGTTGCGCCGAGCGTACAGCCTGTTTTTTCTTGTAGGAGTGTCGCTGCACGATAGATTAAATTTTGTTCTAGAGGTAAGCCAGGAATTTCTGGTGTGATGTGGATTTGTTTATCTTGGCGAATATCAATGGTAAGCCAATCGCCAAAATCAAGAAATTGGAAAAGAGTTTGTAATTCGTGGTAGCCGTTTGGCAGTTTACCGTTTATATAGAGAAACAAATTGAGTTTTGCGGGGCTTGGAAAGCGGTTAGGCTTTCCAAGAGAAGTTGAAAGTGCGGTCGAAAAGTGATGTGTTTTCATTAGAATGCCCATTCATCCACACGAATTTTTAGGGTTTGTGATGTACTTTTATTCTTTAACAGAATATTTTCAGGCATCGAATTATCTGCATGATAGCTTAGGTAATCAGCTGTCCACATCGAGCCATCAAGTGGGTGGCTAAATTCGGATAAAAGATGATTGGTTCCAACTTGGTAATCGACATTATCTGCTGGCTGACCTTTTAACCAATAAGATAAATGCTCTAATGGCACATCCATTCCGATGATTTCACGTAACAATAATTTGGCATTTTTATCAGATTGTTGGTTGCCTTTATTATCTGAAATTGTCATGCCATTTGGATGCATCTCCATGGTTAGCGTTGTTTTGCTGATCGGAGAATAAAGTTTTAACTTATAGGCTTTGGGGTTTTGATATTGCCATTCAAAGCGACTAGAAAAACGCTCTTGTGGACTGATGTAACCAATTTGTCCTTTTGCGCTATAAGATTGAATTTGCTTGATTTTTTTGAGGTGCTGTTGCCACGTAATATCGTTTTTATCGATATGTTGAACACCTGTTGGACGCTCTGCATCAAGAGTACAAGCAGATAAGATCACACTTGCAAATACAGGTGCGAGAAGAGATTTTAATAATTTCATAACAAAATATTTACTAAAAAATTGCACATATTGTAAGGGTTAGTTTACTTTTAGTAAAGCTTGATTAAGCATTTAAGCGTGTTTTCTCCGCTTTTACCGCCGCAATTCTTCGACGCGTTAATTCATCTCGAATACCTTGTTTTTCAAAACCATCTGCAATGACTTGCTGTACATCAACAGCAAGGGCAGCTTGGTAGAGTGCT
Organism: uncultured Haemophilus sp.; assembly: GCF_937976265.1. Taxonomy (GTDB): domain Bacteria; phylum Pseudomonadota; class Gammaproteobacteria; order Enterobacterales; family Pasteurellaceae; genus Haemophilus_D. The sequence continues at coordinate 3,849 of NZ_CALJRX010000083.1, read as the reverse complement.
TTGAGATAATCAATTTGTGGGTATTCTTTATTTTCAAAGCCAGTTCGTCCGCGAGTATCAGATAAACATACCAATAAGAATTCTTCAAAGCGCTGAGGCTTGCGCCAAACATCAAACGTATTAAAGAGTTTCACCACTGTTTCAGGGCGAAGCTCTAAGGCTTTATGTACATGTGTGTGATATTCACAAGTTAATTCAGCTAATTCTTGAAGATAATTAGGGACTCTAAGGCGTTTACATAATGAACGAGTCGGTTTAATCCCCGCTTTTTCATGTCCATGATGACTAGGCCACATTTCTTTTGGTGTAAGGGCTTTGCCTAGATCATGACAAATTGCTGCAAAACGAACCGCGCTTTTATTCAAATTGGTATTTTCTGTAAGTTTAACGGCTTGCTGTAATACGAGCATGGTATGAACAAAGCTATCAATTTCAGGATGATATTTGGCTGGGTTCGGTACGCCATCTAAGGCGGCAATCTCAGGGAAGAGCACTTTGAGCGCGCCAACTTGATGCAGTGTTTCAAAATAAATTTCAGGATGCGGTTCGTTTAATGCTTTTTCTGTTTCCATCCAAACACGCTCAGCCGTTAAGTGTGCAAGTTCACCTTGTTCAGTGAGTTCAGCCATTAATTTAAGGGTTTCTTCGGCAATGGAGAAACCTAAATGATGGAAACGAGCAGCGAAGCGTGCGACACGTAATACACGAAGTGGATCTTCAGCAAAAGCAGGGGAAATATGGCGTAAAATACGTTGCTGGATATCTTCTACGCCATGATAAGGATCGTGCAGTTTTCCATCTTGATCTTGGGCAATGGCATTAATGGTGAGATCTCGACGAATTAAATCTTGTTCAAGCGTAATATCATCTGAAAAATCACAAATAAATCCGGTGTAACCTTTGCCTGATTTTCGTTCTGTACGGGCAAGTGCATATTCTTCATGGTTTTCAGGATTGAGAAAAACAGGGAAGTCTTTGCCAACTTGTTGGTAACCTTGAGCCAGCAACATGTCTGGTGTCGCCCCCACGACAACCCAGTCACGATCTTTTACTGGTAAACCTAAAAGTTGATCGCGTACTGCACCGCCGACAAGATAAATGTCCATTTTACTCTCCCGTCAAAATATAAAGAAAAGGTAGGCAAATGCCTACCTCAATGATGAATCATTACCAGCTATCACGGCGTTTACGTTTAGGTAAAATGTGAGGTAATACAAGACCGATTAATAAACCTACGCCTAATACCGAGCCACCATAAATAAACCATTGAATCGCAATTTCGCGTTTATTCGCATCAAGCATGGCTTCTAAATCACGATTTTTATTTTTTGTCATTTCTAATTCACGTTTAAGTTGTGAATTTTGCTCAAGCAATTCACTGCTTTGTTGTTCGGCTTGTTTGCTACGACGTTGAATTTCGTTTGTACGTTGCTGCCAATCTGAATCGACGCGACTCAGCTTCAAAGTCAGTTCTTGAACCTGTGCTTTTAATTTTGGATTTTCTTCACGGCTACTTGGCGTAGAACTCAGTTCCGAGGTTAAAATCCAAGCCTCGCGATTTTTATTATCACGAATCAGGGTATATTTTCCTTCTTGTCCTAAGACCGTTACCGCTTCGCCAGATTGGATTGCACCCGCGATCTTAAATTGATCGCCTGCACCTTTGCGTAAATAGGTGTTCAGATTTTCTGTCACATATTGTGTTTCAGCTTGTACAGTCCCGATGGTTGATCCCAATAGAACACAAGAAAATAAAAGTTTGCTCACTTTTGACATAATGCTTCCTAGATTCATGAAGAAAGTGCGGTCGGAAAATGAAATGAAAAATAACCGCACTTTTAATAATTATACTAGTGGAAAATCGCGCGAAGGATGTAGAAAATTATAATCGCAAAGAATGCACCCGCTGGCAACGTCACAACCCATGAACTAATGATGTTACGGATAACCGTTAAGTTAAGCGCCGCAATACCGCGTGCGAAACCGATACCTAAGATTGCCCCCACTAAAGTTTGTGTCGTGGAGATAGGTAAACCTGTACCAGATGCTACAACAACCGTCATCGCAGTTGCAAATTGTGCAGCAAAACCACGACTTGGGGTTAAATCGGTAATACCTGACCCTACGGTTGCCATCACTTTTTGCCCCATCACAAGCAGACCAACTGCGATACCTAATGCACCTAAAGGTAAAATCCACCAAGCTAATTTTCCACCGCTAAGGATCTGTCCTCCATTTTCCACAATTGAGACTACAGCAGAAAGCGGACCAATCGCATTGGCTACGTCATTAGAACCATGTGCGAATGCCATTGCACAAGCGGTTAAAAGCATTAAGATACTAAAAATCTTTTCTACTGAGCCGAACGATCCTTTTCTTGCTTTTGCTGTAAATGCTTTGCTGCGGAAGTAGAAATGGCAGAAAATCATACCAACAACACTGATAAACAATGAAATAACGAGCGTTTCATTGTTGGAAAGATTTAAACCAACGTGTTTCAAACCTTTTGCCATGGTAACGATACAAAGTACGAATACGGTAATCGCCATGTAGTAAGGCCCGTATTTTTTTGCGTTTTTCAGCGGTTCTTCTGTATCGAAAATGAGTTTCTGGATACTTGCAAAGATGGCATAAGCTAAAAGTCCTGCGATCATGGGGGTAATAAACCAGCTTCCAACGATCCCACCGACAGTAGACCAGTCAACAGAACTTGGACCAATCGTAATACAAGCAAAACCAATTATAGCCCCAATGATGGTGTGAGTACCTGAAACAGGCCAACCCATTTTAGTGGCGATAAATAACCAAGCTCCTGAGGCAAAGAGAGCAGAAAGCATTCCCAATGCCAATACGTCTGGTGTCTCGACAAATTGAGCGGGATCGATCACACCACTTTTGATGGTTTCTGTTACTTCACCACCGGCTAAATAAGCCCCCGCAGATTCAAAAATGAGGGCAATAATAATTGCTTGTTTGACTGTAATGACACCAGAACCAACTGAGGTACCCATTGAGTTTGATACGTCGTTGGCACCAATACCAAATGCCATAAAAAAACCGAATACCGCGGTAATTAAGACTAACCACGAACCGTATGTATTAATAATTTCCATAGTAATTTCCCATGTTGTAGTTAATGTCGTCAAAATTAGGAACGGGCTAGCATTAATTCAATGCGAGATCCTACACGTTGAGCTTGATCGGCTAATACGCCAACCCATTCGATGATTTTATATAAGAACATCACATCGATAGGGTTATAACGACTTTCAATACCTAGCAACATTTTACGTAATTTAATTTGCATTTGATCCGTATCATCTTCAATGCTGTCTAGCTCTTGAATCATATGGTTCACTAACTTTAATTCACGGCCTTTAAAACCGGTTTCAAGTAGTTTATCCATTTCTTCAATCACTAAATGAGCTTGATGAATAGAATCTAAACTACGTTGAACATAATGCAAAAATTCTTCCTGCATTTCTTCAGGAATACCAAATTGGCGACCAATCATACGACCCGCAATATCTTTAGCATAGTTAGCTAATTTGTCTTGTTGGGTGACTAATTCGAGTAAATCGGTACGATCAATGGGTAAAAATAAACCGCGAGGCAATTTCAAACGGATTTCGCGTTTTAAACTATCTGCTTCACGTTCACATTGAGAAATGTCTAGACGTGTTTTTTCTGCATCATCCCATTGTTTTACAAAGGTATGTTGGAAGAATGGAATTAATAAATCACAACATTCGGTCACTTTGTCAGAATGTTTCTGCAGAGGTTTTAAAGGAGAATGGGCAAATAATCCGAGAATATTATTCATTGCCATAGGTGTTTTACTCCATAACA
>NZ_CALJRX010000082.1 GCF_937976265.1 uncultured Haemophilus sp. | reverse complement strand
TTCAACTGGCTTGAACTCGCCAATGGCGGCGGGGGGGTATTCGCCTTAACCAAAGCGCAATTAATTGAACATCAACATGCGTTTCAATAAGCGGAAATGATAAAAAAGAAAAAGTGCGGTCGATTTTAAAAACGTTCGGTATTATGTAGCAGTTGCACAAAGACCAAAATTTAAACAAAACCATACAAAAATGCCCTTATTTCGATAAGGGCATTATTTTTAATAAATGTATTTTACAGAATTCTACTTATTTTTCCATTACTCACTTTTCCGTTTTCTTCTAAACAGTCTTTCTCGTTGCTCCTCTAGCAACATTTGTTCCATCATTGTAGGATAAGTCTGTTCGCAGAGAGTAACGTATTCAGGTTGGGTGAGGTGTTCTCTAATTTTAGTCGGGCAATGTAGATAGATTTTATCTTCAGCAAAACTGCTAATAATCGAAAGCATCTGATAAGGTTTCCCATCTTCGGTTTCAAACACTTCATCGGTAAATTGCATTTCAAATATCGCCACGACTACCTGATTATTAGCGATTTCATAGGCTCCATAAAATATCAATGGATTACGGGGTAAAGTACTGACTTCTTTCGCAAGGTCTCGCAAATTGTGATAGAACAACAGATAGGCATCATCTTTTACGTTTGAATACATCTGAGCCAGTTCTCGCATAAAAGTTTTGAATGTTTCATAATCCATCTTTTTTAAATCCACGTTAAGTGGCGTGTGTGTCATGGTTTCCATCATTGCTCCTTATGTTATTTTAAATTATTTAGGCTACGGCTAAATATTGGTTATCGTTTGAGGCTTCCAAGCACAAACTTTCCAATCCGAATTTTGCCGTAGGTTTCTTATTTCCCTGCCAGTAACCTGTTAAATCTCGTGAAGGTCTGGCTTTCAAACAGCGTTTTAGTACGTTGTCGAATTTGTCTTTATCTGACTGGTAACGAAAATCCTCACGCCATGCAGCTTCATTCGCATAGTGCATCATGTAATTATTTCCCATCTTATGATACACACCCATAATCATTCTTCTAAATCTTGCAAAGAAGGATTCAGCTAGGTTATTGGTGGTGCCGTCAATCGAGCAATATTCTTGCGAATGATTTACGCGACATAAGTCATAGTGAAATGCCAAGCCATCATAAGCAGGATTTTCATCAGCACAAATTGTAGATTTTGGTGCGACTAAGCGATGTGTTAAAACAAACATATCATTAGCATTTTCCTCTTTAACTAATGCAACGAGCGTGCGGTCGGCTCCTTTTATTATTTCCTGATTTGCAGCTTGTTGACGGAAAACCATAACGCAGGATTTATCTTTACGTTGGTGACATCTCTTACGTCTATCAATTCGCTTATGTTTAAAATTTTTTGGGCGAAGGTAGTTATTCACATAACAACCATCAATATGAATAATGCCCGTGAGTGGTGTGTAATCTTGCGTTTTTTCGACTGCTTCACGGAATTTATGTAGTAATGCCCATGACGTTTTATATTGCACGCCAATATGACGAGATAAGTTAAGAGCAGAAATCCCTTTACTATTGATAGTGAAATAATAAACCGATAACAGTAGCTTTTTTAGGGAAAGTTTAGTGTGCTGAAAAATCGTACCACTTTTTACAGAAAAACGATGTTGGCAATGCTTGCACTGCCATTGCTTACGAGAAGAAATAAAATAGGCTTTATGCTCAATCTGACAACGAGGACATTGAACAGTATGAAAACAATGAGAGTTTCCCCAACGAGCATTTTTAAGAAGAATGAGTATTTCTGTATCAGATAAATCGTAAATAGCGAACGCAGAGAGATTGCGAAGTGCAGAAAGTAAAAGTGGTGATGTTTTCTTGTTGTTTTTCATTTTTTTCGTTCAACGTGCATAATCAACTTTCAACTTATTGTTTTGTAGCCAATAAGTCATGTTTCTCTTGTTAAATTGGTTGAACGAATTAAATATAAAAAAAGCAAACGAGAAGATTTGCTTAAAGTAGGCAGTATTTTAGATCGAAACTTGATCGATTTGCAAGAATAAAAAGCAATCCCGAAAGGGATTGCTTATATATTTTAAAGTAGCTGTTGTAAACTATTATTTTGTTGCTGAAATAAATAGCTTATATAGTCTTCCATATATTTCCAATCTGGAGTATTTTGATTAGTTATGGGTAGGGAAATATTTTCTTTTCTAAGTAAGTCTGGAAATAGTCCA
>NZ_CALJRX010000081.1 GCF_937976265.1 uncultured Haemophilus sp. | reverse complement strand
TAACCATTATTGCACAAGCCCCGAAAATGCGTCCCCATATTGATGCAATGCGCGCTAAGATTGCTGAAGATTTACAGTGTGATATTGAGCAAGTGAACGTTAAAGCAACCACAACAGAAAAACTTGGCTTTACCGGTCGAAGTGAAGGTATAGCTTGCGAGGCTGTCGCATTATTACTTAAAGCTTAAATTTCAGATAAAAGAAAAGGTTGGTAAAAAATACCAACCTTTTTTATTCACATTAAATTCTTATTATTTTTTTAATAAATCGCGAATTTCAGTAAGTAATTCTTCTTGTGAAGGACCTTTTACTTCTTCTACTGGTTTTTTCACTTTGTTGATACCTTTGATCATCATGAAGATTGCGAATGCAATGATGATGAAGTCAAATACGTTTTGAATAAATGCACCGTAGTTTAAAGTTACTGCTGGCGTTTCACCTACCGCTTGAGCTAACGTGATGTTCAAATCTTTGAAATTCACACCGCCAGTTAAAATACCTAATACAGGCATGACTATGTCACCTACAAGTGAACTTACGATTTTACCAAAAGCACCGCCGATGATCACACCGACTGCCATGTCTACGACGTTGCCGCGAACTGCGAATTCGCGGAATTCTTTAAGAAAGCTCATAAAATTTCCTTTTGTGTTGGTTTAAAAAATTAAAAGAGTGCGTATTATAGATTTTCAGATTAAAAAGTAAACTGTTATTTAAATAAAAAATGCACTTGGTTGGAATAATTTTTCTATTTCTGACACAGATTTCTTGTCATTAATATAAACAATGACACTATCGCCTTCTTCAATAGCCACCTGACGACGTGCAATGATAACCTCATTTTTACGTAAAATTGCTGCAATCATCGCTCCAACTGGAAGTTTTATATCGCCAATCTTTCTTCCAACCACATTGGATGTTGTCGAATCACCATGTACCACAAGCTCAATGGCTTCTGCAGTACCATGACGCAAAGATGCTACGTTTTTGATATCCCCTTTACGCACATGCCCTAATAAAGCAGAGATTGTTGCTTGTTGTGGAGAAACCGCAATATCAATGGTTCCACCTTGAATCAAATTAATATATGCCATGCGCTGAATCAGTACCATGGCTTTTTTAGCACCAAGACGTTTTGCCAGTAACGCCGACATAATATTGGCTTCATCATCGGCACTTAATGATAAAAAGACATCGACGTTCTCAATATGCTCTTCAAAAAGTAAATTTTGATCAGAAGCATCACCATGGAAAACAAGGGTTTTAGAGAGTTTCTCAGCCAAGACTTTTGCTTTTTCACCGTCTCGCTCAATAAGTTTCACTTGATACTTATCTTCTAACTGTTTTGCAACACCAGAGGCAATATTCCCACTGCCGACAATCATGATACGCTTGTAGGTTTTCTCAAGGCGTTGCAACTCACTCATCACCGCTTTAATATGCTCTGTCGCACAAATGAAGGTAATTTCGTCTCCCGCTTCAATAATGGTCGAACCTTGCGGACGAATTAATCTATCATTACGTAAAATTGAAATGATACGACAATCAATGTGCGGCATATGCTCTTTAAAAGCCGATAACGCATAACCCACTAACGGACCACCGTAATAGGCTTTCACGATCACAATGCTAATTCGATTATTGGCAAAATGTGCCACTTGCAGCGCACCTGGATAAGCAATTAAGCGCGTAATCTCATCTGTAACTAAATTCTCTGGCGAAATCAGATGATCGATTGGTACGTTTTCATCATTAAATAATTTATCTTTCTCACGCAAATATTCCGCATTACGAATACGTGCAATACGTGTTGGGGTATTAAAAAGGGTATATCCCAACTGGCAAGCAATCATATTAATTTCATCTGATGCCGTTACTGCAACCATCAAGTCTGCATCAGCGGCTCCTGCATCACGCAAAATCTTAGGAGAAGATGGGGAACCTTTAACCACACGTAAATCATGCTTATCTTGCAAATTCTGCAAATGTTGAGATTCATTATCGACTAGCGTGATATCGTTATCTTCACTCACTAAATTTGCCGCAAGTGTTGTGCCTACTTGCCCTGCACCTAAGATGATTATTTTCATTCTGTTCTCTCCACAACCAAAGGTCGGATGCCAATTTCAGCTGAATTTAGACCGCACTTTAATGTCTCAATACGGCGACAAATAGTCGATGTTACTTGTTCAGCTTCTGCCATTTTTTCTGCTGTAATCGCGGGATCTTGTTTATTAAATAAAAGACCATCGAGTAAACGTTCCGCATGCATGCCTTCACGACAAAAATGCAACACGCCTACATCCTCAAATAATGTCGCGACTTTTGCCGTTTTAGTGGTTGCAATGCCTAAAGCGCCATCTTCACCGCCGAGCTCTCGGAATAATTGATGTGTTGGAAATCCGCCGCACGCTAAGAAAAAAGCTTTATTGAAAACGATATTTCCCCCGCAGGTCATGCGCATATATTGCCACGCCTGATCAAAATTAGGGTGTTCTGCATAACGTTGGGCTAAATTTATCGGTTTTAACGCCAATCTCACGACCGAAGTATCTGGCTGAAAATAAAATGTTGCCGCAGCCACTTCTAATGCTCCAGGTTCGTATGCATCATCCGCATCTAAAAATGCGACAAAATCGACCGCACTTTTAGCAGAGAGCATTGCGCCCCAATTTCGAGCCATTGCGACACCACTATTTTTCGGCATTTGCTCGACAGAAATTCTGTCAGGATATTGCGCTACAAGCTGTAAGGCTAATGCAAATGTATTATCTGCCGAGGCATCATCAATCAGCCAAAGGTGACCAAGATTATTTTGCTGCAACACTGACTCCACTGCACGAACAAGCGTTTGTTCCGCGTTATAGCAAGGAATGACGACATCAATTAAAGGCAAATTCATTTAAGCTGACCGTTTTCTCAATTTTGCATAATAGAATCCATCCCCGCCATTCTCTTGTGGTAAGAATTGGATTCCAATCGTATTTTCCGTTTGTTCAAACGGCAATGGCATTAATTCTGCATCGGGTGTTTCAGCTAAAAAATGCTGTATTTGCTGACTGTTCTCATCAGGAAGCACCGAGCAAGTTGCGTAAAGCAAAATACCATTAGGTTTCAATTTTGCCCAAAGCGCTTTTAGAATTTGTCCTTGTAAGGCAACCAATTGGGCAATATCCGTTTCTTGACGTAGCCATTTAATATCTGGATGACGACGAATCACGCCTGTTGCCGAACAAGGTGCATCTAATAAAATACGATCAAAGGATGCTCCACTTAAACCTATTTCCGCAAGCCACTTTTCTGGCTCGGTTGCATCTCCACAAACCACTGTTGCCTGCTGGTGCAAACGGGCAAGATTTTCTTCGACACGTTTTAAGCGATGAGCCTCAACATCAAGCGCAATCACTTTCGCTTGTGGCGCCATTTCTAAAATATGTGTAGTCTTCCCACCAGGAGCCGCACAAGCATCTAAAATTAATTCATCATTTTGTGGCTCAAGCAGTAAGGCCGACCATTGTGCGTTAAGATCCTGAACTGTTACTGCGCCTTGTTCAAAATTTGGCAACTTTGTGACTGAAAGTGGTTGTGCTAGACGCAAAGCATGTGGATTATCAGATTCAAATGCGACTATCTCTTGCTCTTCCAACAAAGTGCGGTAAGTTTTCGTATTATTTTGTTGTTGGTTAACTCGTAGCCACATCGGTGGCTTTTGGTTATTCGCCTCAATAATTTCACGCCAATTCGGATAAGCTTTTTTGAGTTTATTCACAAACCATTCAGGATGAAGCGTTTGCCAATGTTTATCTACTACAGCAAGAATATCCTCTTGTTCCCGTAAGAAGCGACGCAATACACCGTTAACCAAACCACGAAAACTATCCGATTTCAATGATTTTGTGGCGTTCACCACTTCATCCACAGCCGCGTGAGCGGGCACGCGCATATAAAGTAATTGATACAATCCTACTAATAACAAGCAATGCACGATGCGGGTTTTCCCCTTCAATGGCTTATCTAATAGTTTTTTTATAATGTTTTCTAAACGAGGCAATACGCGACAAATACCAAAGGTGATTTCCTGTAATAAAGGCAAATCCTGTGGTTTTACCTGCGATTGCACGTCAGGAAGCAACGTTGATAAGGACTTACCTTGATCTAAAACCTGTAAAATCACTTGAGCAGCAATAGCGCGTACCGAAAGCGCGGTCAATTTTTCCGTTTTTTTATGTTGAAATTTCATTAACCGAGTACCTTACCCACTTTAAACCAATCAGCCCGACCATTCAGAAAATCCTGCACAGACATTGGTTTCTTACCAGCTGGCTGCAATTGCAATAAATTCAAAACACCTTCTACGGTGGCAATTTGGATACCTTTTTTGTCCACACTTAAAATCGTCCCAGCCGGCTTATCTACATGTGGAAGTACTTCAGCAGCATACACTTTTAGGTTTTGTTCATTACCTTGTTCATCGGTTAATTGTAGGAAACTAATCGGCCAAGGATTAAATGCGCGAATATTACGTTCAAGCTGGGCTGCCGATAGCGACCAATCTAATTTAGCCTCTTCTTTGGAAAGTTTTTCTGCATAGTTACTTTGGCTATCATCTTGTTTTTCTGCAATGAATTTCCCTTCTTCCAAATGATCCAAAACATCAATCAATGCAGCTGGCGCAATTTCAGCTAATTTATGGTAAAGCGAAGCAGAAGTTTCTTGCGCATCAATATCGCAATACACTTTATGTAACATATCGCCAGTATCTAAGCCTGCATCCATTTGCATAATTGTCACACCCGTTTGTTGATCACCAGCCCAAATAGCTCGCTGAATCGGTGCAGCGCCACGCCAACGCGGCAACAGAGATCCATGCACATTTAAACAACCTAAACGAGGCATATCTAACACTGCTTGAGGTAAAATCAAACCATAAGCGACAACAACCATCACATCGGCATTTAACGCTTTAAGCTCTGCTTGTGCTTCTTCTTTACGCAAGGATTTTGGTTGATAAACAGGAATTTGATGCTGTTCTGCTAATTGCTTTACAGGACTCGCCTGCAATTTTTTACCGCGGCCAGCCGGTTTATCTGGCTGCGTATAAACAGCAATAATATTGTGATGTGAATTTAAGAGTGCAGCAAGATGTTGTGCTGCGAAGTCCGGTGTACCGGCAAAGATGATATTCAATGGTTTCATAATGTTCTACGTTATGTTGTAAATAGGAAAAGTGCGGTCATTCTATACCGCACTTTTAAATTATTGTTTTGCAATTTGTTTTTTATATTTCACTAATTTTTCTTTGATACGTTGACGTTTCAATGGTGAAAGGTAATCCACAAACAAAATACCGTTTAAATGATCGATTTCATGCTGAATACAAATTGCCAATAAACCATCGGCATTCAATGTGAATTCCTGACCATTACGATCAAGCGCCTTAACGGTCACTTTTTCTTTACGTGGTACTAAAGCCCGAAATCCGGGAATAGACAAACAACCTTCTTCAATGCCTGTTTCACCTTCAGAAGCCAAAATTTCTGGATTGATCAACACTAATTGATTTTGTTTGTCACCTTCAATATCAATCGTAATAATACGCTGCAAGATATCTACCTGTGGAGCTGCAAGACCAATGCCTTCTTCTTGGTACATCGTATCAAACATATCATCTACAATTTTGCGAATGTCATCATTGACTTCGACAACTGGCTCACAAACAATCTTTAGGTGATCATCTGGATAAATTAATACATTAAGTGCGGTCATATTTTCTCTTGTTTTATAAAAATTACAGCGATGATTGTATCATAGAATCAACGCTTTGCTAAAATATTGAAAACTCCATAAACAAAAACCCCAAGCCATTCAGCTCGGGGTTCTACATTCACTACCTGGCGGTGTCCTACTCTCACATGGGGAAACCCCACACTACCATCGGCGCATCGGCGTTTCACTTCTGAGTTCGGTATGGGGTCA
>NZ_CALJRX010000080.1 GCF_937976265.1 uncultured Haemophilus sp. | reverse complement strand
ATCTTTCGATAATCGACTTATTTAATCACGCCACATGCCATACGTGGGCCGCCACCGCCAAGTGGAGCTGGATGATCTGAGTGGTTATCGCCACCCGCGTGAATCATAATAGAATGACCACGAACTTCATCTAATTTTTTAAGACGAGGCGCTAAAACAGGGTTAGTTGCTGTACCATCATGTAATACAGTTAAAGCCGGTAAGTCACCTAAGTGAGCATCATCTTGCCATGGGTAACCATGTTGTTTTGCACCTTTAGGATCCCAGTGACCGCCAGCCGCTAAACCCGCTGTTAATTTACCGTCTTTTTCTTTCGGTTCACAGCTTGGATTTTCATGAATGTGGAAACCATGTAAACCTTCAGCTAAACCTTGTAGATTTGGTGTAAACACTAAACCATAATTTGATTCAGTAATAGTTACAGTCCCTACATCTTTGTTACCATTTGCAGGATCTAATTGTTGTACTTTTACTTCGATTGAAGGACCTGCTGGTTTTGCCATATGGTCATGTGCATTTGCCACACCAGCAGCACAAATTCCGCTGATTGCTAATGCTAAGAGAGTTTTCATTTTCATCATAAGCTCCTTTACTTTAGAAAGACTCAAATTGATTCTACCTAAATACCAATAAAAAAATAGTGGTTTATATTAAGTATTTGACAATTAAATTGATTTAATTTTCCTATTAATCAAACCTATCCGCCAATAAAAACTGCAATACGGCATCCATTCTTAAATGCGGAATGCTTTCACCCTGTTGTAAAACTTGAGGTTCAAAGGAATCAAAATCAAAAGATTGTTTTGACCAGAACTCTGCATTAGGTAATTTACTTGGTACAGAACCCGGATAAAGCGTAATCAGTTGTTTATCTAAAGAACGCACACCTTGAATTGCTTTGATTTGTTTACCGTTTTGATTAACTAAGACTTGTTTTGTCGCTCGAATGGCGGCAATTGCCGTGTATTCTATATCAATCCCTTCAAATTCAACATGACGACCGCCTTCTTGCACCAATTGGCGCATTAGGCTAATTAAGTTTTGAATTTGATCTGTCGTGATATGATCGGCTTTTGTTGCCACAAACATGAGCTTATCAATATTCGGGGAAAACAATCGATTAAGTAAATTGCGTTTCCCATAATGGAAATTTTTAAAAAGCTGATTAAGCCCTGTTTGCATATCGATAAAAGCTTGTTGACTATGATTCAGTGGCGTTAAGCAATCCGCTAAAATCACTTGGCGATCAAAAGTCGAAAAATAATTTTCATAAAAACCTTTCACCACCTTATTACGATAATAATCGTATCGTTTATTCAACACGGCAAAATAGCTATTGGATTTCGCTTCTCTTTTCAATTTTTGCCATTGTTCTTCTGACAAATGCAATAACGGAAAAAATTGCAAAACAGGGGCACCTTCTAATTCACCTGGCAAGACAAATCGGCCAGGTTGAATAAATTGCATTCCTTCTGCTTTGCAGGCAAGTAAATAATCGGTATAAGATTTTGCAATCTGCGCTAAAACATCTTCATTAACGACCGCACTTAGGTCGAGTTTTTTCAGTTTATCCAACCAATCTTGTGCAAACTGTTGGCGAATACCCGATGTAATTTTGGCTTGTTCAAGTGACCATTGTTGAAAATCTAAATTCAGCAAAGGTAAATCCAATAGCCATTCACCAGGATAATCAAAAATATCTAAATATAATGTGCCACGTTCTTTAAAATGGCGAAGTAAGCCCGATTGGCGTTCAAAACGAATAGCCAGGCGTGTTTCACTCACACCTCGAGTAGATTGGCACCATTGTGGAGGATTATTCATTAAATCATTGAGATTCGCTTCGTAATCAAAACGTGGAATACTTAAATCCTGCTGAGGAACACGTTTTACCGCTAAAATAGATTGATTTCGGGCCGCCTCAAATAAAGGAAGATGAGCATTCCCCTCTTGATTAATATGTAACAATTGATTAATCAAGCTCGTAATAAAGGCTGTTTTACCGCTTCGACTTAGCCCTGTCACAGCTAAACGTAAAGTGCGGTCAAATCCACGATTGATTATTTGATTAATTTCCCGATTAATTGATTTAAACATATCCTAAAAATCCAATAACTAGCCATTTTTGCCAAGATATTTTACAATTCACTCAATTTATCACAAAACGGTCTTTAATAATAAAGCTATGTTACGTCGAAATGTCACTTTTTGTTTTTTATTGTGTGGGTTGAGCCAAATTAATCTGGCACAAGCCGCGCCAAGCATACCCAAAATGCTGACAGAAAACGGCTTAACATACTGCACAAATGCATCGGGTTTTTCCTTTAATCCGCAAACTGCTGATGCCGGCACCAGTATGAATGTGGTGACGGAGCAAATTTATAACAAACTGTTTGATATTAAAGATCATAGTGCTGCGCTTGTTCCAGTATTAGCAAAATCCTATTCAATTTCATCTGATGGCAAACAAATTCTTATTAATCTTCGTAAAGGGGTGAAATTCCATCGTACGCCTTGGTTTACACCAACTCGTGACTTTAATGCAGAAGATGTGGTCTTTTCGATTAATCGTGTTTTAGGGCACGATACTTATCTGCCGACACTTTCAGATGATGTGGTAACTTACAAAAATCCACAATATAGAATCTTCCACGAGCAAGCCAAAAAGGTTCACTTTCCGTATTTTGAAAGTATTAAGCTGAATCAAAAAATTAAAAGTATCACGGCAACGAATCCTTATCAGGTCAAGATTGAACTGTTTGAACCCGATGCGTCAATTCTGTCGCATCTTGCCAGTCAATATTCTATTATTTTCTCACAAGAATATGCATACCAATTAAGTGCCGATAATAATCTCACCCAATTGGACACACACCCCGTTGGCACGGGCCCTTATCAAGTGAAAGATTACGTTTATAACCAGTATGTTCGCTTGGTACGCAATGAGGATTATTGGAAAAAAGAAGCCAAAATTAAAAATATTATTGTGGATCTTTCTGCGGATCGTACAGGACGTTTAATTAAATTCTTTAATAATGAATGTCAAATCGCGTCTTATCCTGAAGTCAGCCAACTCGGTTTGTTAAGCGAAAAAGATGATCGTTATTATCTGCAATCTACGGATGGAATGAACCTAGCCTATTTGGCTTTCAATTTCCAAAAGCCATTAATGCAGGATAAAACTATTCGTCAAGCTATTTCACAAAGCTTAAACCGTTTTAGAATTGTGCGAAATATTTACCACAATACAGCAACCGTAGCGAATAACATTATCCCTGATATTTCTTGGGCTTCTGCGATTAATACACCTGATTTCCCTTATGATTATCAGCCTGCAGAAGCAGAGAAAACGTTACGCGATAAAAAACTCACGTTAAAGATGTGGGTAATAAACGAAGAGCAAGTATATAACCCAGCCCCTATTAAAATGGCGGAGCTCATTAAATGGGATTTAGCCAAAGCGGGTGTGGATGTTAAAGTGCGGTCAGTCACACGTACATATTTAATCGAACAATTACGCAAAGGAACTGAAGATTACGATTTAATCTTAACGGGGTGGCTTGCTGGAAACCTTGATCCTGACGGTTTTATGCGCCCGATTTTAAGTTGTGATACACAAAAGGAAATCACTAATCTATCCAATTGGTGTAACCCTGAATTCGATAAGATGATGGATCGTGCACTATCCACCAATCATTTGTATGAACGGTCTAAAGCGTATAACAATGCTCAAGAGCTTATTTTAAACGAATTACCTATTGTACCAATTGCAAATGTAAAACGACTTTTAGTCGCACGTGGTAATGTAAAGGGAATTGAGATGACCCCATTTGGTAGCATCAATTTTTCTACCTTGTATTTCATGAAAAATAAGGAGAAAAAATAATGCTCTTTTCAGTAATTCGTCACGTGGTTTGGGTAAGCATTTTATTATTGATTTTATCCGTATTAAGTTTTGTGATTTTAATGCGAGATCCGCTCAATGCTGATCTTGTCACAAATAACATTTTTAGTGCTTATTATCATTACCTTACATCATTGTTACAGGGCGATTTAGGGATTACCTATAATGGCGGAAAATCACTAAAAGATTTAATTTTTACAGTATTACCACCCACATTAGAGCTCTGTTTTACCGCACTTTTATTGGCTTGCATATTAGGTATTCCTCTCGGCGTGTTAAGTGCGGTCTATAATCAGCGTCCTTGTGCACGCGCATTGCAAAGTATCTCTAATGTTGGTTTGTCTATTCCTATTTTCTGGCTTGCCCCGATTTTGCTCTATGTGGCAGCGATTCAAGGCTGGGAGATTGCAGCCATCGGGCAGTATAATTTACTGTATGAAATCAAACCTATCACAGGCTTCCCTACCATTGATATGTGGTTTGTTGATGTCCCTTACCGAACCAAAATCGTACAAAACGTTTTACAGCATTTAGCCTTACCGACATTAGTGCTTGGTATTCTGCCGACAATGGAATTTATCCGCATCATTCAGCAACGGGCTGATTATTTACTTCAACAAGAATATGCCAAAGCAGCTGTAACACGTGGATGGTCGAAATGGACGATTTTAAAACGTTACGTTTTTCGTAATACATTTCCATTATTGATTCCACAGCTTACTCGCGTATTTACCTTCGTATTAACACAATGCATGTTGGTAGAAAACGTTTTAGGTTGGCCTGGAATTGGGCGTTGGCTCATTGATGCCGTGACCCAACAAGATTACAACAGTATTTCGGCTGGTGTCGTAGTGATCGGTGTTTGCATCATCATTATTGATACCTTAGCTAAGTTGCTGATGTTTATGTTAGATCCATTTAATAAGAAGGGCTGGTATGCAAGATAGAGAACCTGATGAATTTCGCGAAAGCACCTCCCTCTTTCAAATTTGGTTACTTTTCCGCCAAAATCGTGTGGCATTATTTAGTTTCTATTTATTTGTTATCCTGATTTTGGTCGCTCTTTTCCCGAAACTAATTATGCCTCATAGCGAAAGCATGGAGTTTGTTGGAGAAGAATTGATGCCACCATCTTGGGTAGAAAAAGGTCGCATCGCCTTTTTCTTCGGCACGGACGATCTTGGCCGAGATGTACTCAGTCGATTAATTATGGGAACACGATACACTCTTGGTTCATCCCTTTTAGTGGTTATCGCTGTGGCAATTATTGGGGGAGCATTAGGTATTCTTGCTGGTATGTCAGAAGGAATTAAATCTCGTTTTTTAGGCCATATTTTCGATGCGTTTTTATCTATCCCTATTTTGCTGATTGCCATTATCATTTCTACATTAATGGAACCAAGCTTAATAAATGCCATGTTTGCCACTATGTTGGCTATTTTGCCGTATTTTGTACATGCCATTTATCAAGCGATTCAGCAAGAGCTAAAGAAAGACTACGTACTCTTACTGAAATTAGATGGTATTTCAAACTGGGAATTATTAAAAACCACAATCTTACCGAATATTAGTATCGTCTATACGCAAGAAATCGCTCGTGCGTTTGTTGTGGCAATCTTAGATATTACAGCATTAAGCTTTATTTCTCTTGGTGCTCAACGCCCAATGCCAGAATGGGGTGCGATGATCAAAGACTCGCTAGAGTTGATTTATCTTGCCCCTTGGACGGTTTTATTACCAGGTTTTGCTATTATTTTTACCATTTTATTAAGCATTATTTTTACTAACGGATTGTGTCAAGCAATCAATAAATATTACGAGTAACCCATGGCGCTGTTAGATATTCGCAATCTAAATATTGAAATTCAAACACCAAACGGCCGCATAAAAATTGTGGACGGCGTCAATCTTTCGCTTAATGAAGGGGAAATTCTAGGGCTTGTCGGTGAATCAGGCTCCGGTAAAAGTTTAATCGCTAAAGTGATCAGTAATTCTATTAAAGACAACTGGATTGTCACCGCTGACCGTTTTCGTTTTAATGATGTTGAATTGCTTAAACTGACACCGAATCAAC
>NZ_CALJRX010000079.1 GCF_937976265.1 uncultured Haemophilus sp. | reverse complement strand
ATCCTAGCTGAACAAGATTTAATTCGTCGTCATCATGGTGGCGCGGCACCGTCTTCTACCGCAGAAAATTCCGATTATATTGAACGTAAACAATTTTTCCCTTCCCAAAAAAGTGCCATTGCTCGTGAAGTGGCAAAACGTATTCCAAACGGTGCCTCTTTATTTATTGATATTGGTACGACACCAGAAGCCGTAGCAAATGCTTTGTTAAATCATGAACGTTTACGCATTGTGACAAATAATCTCAATGCTGCTCATTTATTACGTCAAAATGAAACCTTTGATATTACGATGGCGGGTGGTTCTTTGCGTAAGGATGGGGGGATTATCGGTGAGGCAACGGTTAATTTTATTTCGCAATTCCGTTTAGATTTCGGGATTCTGGGTATTAGTGCGATTGACCTTGATGGCTCATTATTAGACTATGATTACCACGAAGTTCAAGTAAAACGTGCCATTATAGAAAGCTCGCGCCAAACTTTATTAGCGACCGACCATTCGAAATTCTCTCGACAAGCCATTGTGCGATTAGGGGAGCTCAAAGACGCGGATTATCTTTTCACGGATGATGTGCCAAAACAAATTGCGGATTATTTAGAAAATAGCAACACAAAGTTAGTGATTTGCAAATGATAGAAATGGGAAGTGCGGCCAAAATTGACCGCACTTTTTTTGTAGGCATCCATGCTTAGCCACTGCTGTTTCGACCAATTCAAAATTAACTCCATTCATGCCAACATCCTTATTGATATGAGATAAAGCTAATTTTGCTGCATATTAAATTGTTAAATTTTAGGGATAAAAACGGACGGCAAATCATTCGACTGCCAATTCTTTATTTAGGACTACGGGGAAGGTTTGCTTGAAGAGTCAAGAAAGACAAGATCTTGATAGATCAAGTGGAGTACATCGAGATCCCTCTCTAAATGTAATTTATTTATACTGCTGTTTTTAAAAAAAGGGAATATTAAATTTGCAGATATGTGACCAAGATCACAATTTAAATGCAAAAAGAAAGCCACCTATTTTTGTTAAGAAAATAAGCGGCTATTTTACAGATTGTTTATCGATTTAAATTCACTGCGCCTTCATAACCAAGTTGTCGCCACGCCTCGTAAATCGTCACGGCTACAGAGTTGGATAAGTTCATGCTACGGCTATTTGCTGTCATAGGAATCCGGATTTTTTGCTCCATTGGCATACTATCTAAAATAGACATGGGAATACCACGTGTTTCAGGACCAAACATCAAATAATCCCCTAATTCAAATTGCACTTCGCTATGTGCGGGGCCGCCTTTAGTGGTGAGTGCAAAAAGACGTTTCGGTTTTTCACTTTCTAAAAAGGCTTCAAAAGTTTTATGCTTTTTGATTTCAGCAAATTCATGATAATCCAAACCTGAGCGACGTAATTTTTTATCATCCCATGTAAAGCCAAGCGGCTCGATTAAATGAAGGCGAAAGCCAGTGTTCGCACAAAGACGAATAATATTTCCCGTATTTTGTGGAATTTCAGGTTCGTATAACACAATATCTAACATAATAATTTCCTAATCTTTTTGATACAGGCGATAACTCACCATACCTGTAGTTTTTTCTTTTAGTAATTGCCAATTGTCAGGCACGCTAAGCGGTTTGTCTTTTTCTGTTTCCACATAAATCAATGCATGAGGTAACAGCCAATTCTTTTCCTCTAAGAGAGCTATTGCTTGTTCAGCTAAACCAAAATGGAAAGGCGGATCTAAAAATACCACATCAAAGTGCGGTTGATTTTGCGCTTGTTTTAAAAATTCCAAACTATTTTGATTGATCACTTGAGCTTGTTCACTCGTTGTTTTTAGTGTTTGCAAATTTTTCTTTAATTGGTTTGCCACATTTTTATCTAACTCTAAAAACGTCACCTGTTTTGCTTGGCGAGAAAGGGCTTCAAAACCAAGTGAGCCACTACCGGCAAAGCAATCAAGGCAATGGCTATCTACAATGTAAGGCATCAACCAGTTGAATAAGGTTTCTTTTACGCGATCGCCTGTTGGACGCAAACCTTCTGCATTTAAAACCGGTAATTTTCGCCCACGCCAAAGACCCGCGATGATTCGAACTTCGCCTTTAGCATTTTGAACTTGCATTTTTTTCATAAAGAAACAGATTTTTAGTGAAAATTGTGCTTAGTTTAGACGATTTTTTGCTAGAATAGGCAGTATTTTTTACAGATTTGTGTTTAAGAGAAGAATTTATGTCAGAAGAAAAGAAAAAAGGTGGATTTTGGGCCTCCCTTTTTGGTCGCAATAAAAAGCAAGAAGAACAAAAAATTGAGCCAATTATTGAAGAGCCATCTGTCGAATCTGCCGACGTTTCGCCTACGGAAGAGATCGTTCATACTGATAAGAACGTTCAATTAGAACAAGTTGAACAGGAAGAATTACAGGAATTAGCTGAACAGCTGCAAGAGGATAAAGCTGAGAATGCAGTTGTTGAGCATATTGAACCTATCGTAGAAGAAGTGATTTCACCTGAAAGTGCGGTCAATATTGAGCCTGTTTTAGATACACCGGTGATTGAAACAATTGACGAAGAAACGGTAAAAACAGAAGAAATTGCTACCGCACTTTCTACGGAAGAACCAACAGAAAGTATTATTGAACAAGATAACGTCGTTGAAGATCTTCCTGTGGTTGAAGCGGAGATTGAGCCTGAAATTGTTGAAGATGTTAAAGATGAATTCCGTTCAGATACCAATACCGAGACGCAAGAAAAGCCAAGTGAAGGTGGCTTTTTCAGTCGTTTAGTTAAAGGCTTACTCAAAACCAAGCAAAATATTGGTGCGGGTTTCCGTTCTTTCTTTTTAGGCAAAAAAATTGATGATGATTTGTTTGATGAGTTAGAAGAGCAGCTTTTGATTGCCGATATTGGTGTGCCAACAACGAATAAAATCATTAAGAATTTAACGGAGCACGCAAGTCGCAAACAATTACAAGATGCAGAATTGCTTTATCAACAACTTAAAGTTGAAATGGCGGAGATCTTAAAACCTGTCGCGCAGCCGCTAGTTATTGATACGACTAAAAAACCCTATGTTATTTTAATGGTTGGCGTGAATGGTGTAGGTAAAACAACCACAATTGGTAAGTTAGCTCGTAAATTCCAAAATGAAGGTAAATCAGTCATGTTAGCAGCGGGGGATACTTTCCGTGCCGCAGCAGTAGAACAACTTCAAGTATGGGGTGAGCGTAACAATATTCCGGTGGTGGCACAAAGTACGGGTTCAGATTCTGCGTCAGTGATTTTTGATGCGATGCAATCTGCCGCAGCACGTAACATTGATATTTTAATTGCGGATACGGCAGGACGTTTACAAAATAAAAATAATCTCATGGATGAATTGAAGAAAATTGTTCGCGTCATGAGAAAATACGATGAAACCGCACCGCACGAAATTATGCTGACCTTAGATGCGGGTACAGGGCAGAATGCAATTAGCCAAGCCAAACTCTTTAATGAAGCGGTTGGGTTAACAGGTATTACATTAACCAAATTAGACGGAACAGCAAAAGGTGGGGTAATCTTCGCCATTGCAGATCAATTTAATTTACCAATTCGTTATATTGGTGTGGGTGAAAAGATTGAAGATTTACGCGAATTTAATGCAGAAGAATTTATTGAAGCATTGTTTGTTCACGAAAATGAAGAATAAAAAGGAATAATAAAGTGATTCGATTTTCAAATGTCTCTAAAGCTTATCACGGTGCGACTCAGCCGGCTTTACAAGGCTTAAATTTTCATCTTCCTGTCGGAAGCATGACTTATCTTGTTGGGCATTCTGGCGCAGGTAAAAGTACCTTGCTTAAATTAATCATGGGAATGGAAAAGGCGAATGCCGGTAATATTTGGTTTAATGGCCACGATATTACGCGTTTGTCCAAATATGAAATCCCATTTTTACGTCGCCAAATCGGTATGGTTCACCAAGACTATCGTTTATTAACGGATCGTAGTGTGGCAGAAAATGTGGCGCTGCCATTGATTATTGCGGGAATGAATCCGAAAGAAGCACATACACGCGCATTGGTTGCGCTAGATCGAGTGGGCTTACGCAGTAAAGCGAATTATATGCCGCCACAAATCTCAGGTGGGGAACAACAACGCGTGGATATTGCGCGCGCCATTGTGCATAAACCGCAACTTTTATTAGCCGATGAGCCAACAGGCAACTTAGATGGTGAACTTTCTTTAGGGATTTTTAATCTGTTTGAAGAATTTAATCGTTTAGGCATGACAGTGTTAATTGCGACACACGATATCAATTTAATTCAACAAAAACCAAAACCATGTCTTGTGCTTGAACAAGGCTATTTACGCTATTAAGGATAAAAAATGACAAGACGTATTGATGCTTCTTTTGGCGTGCAAACTGCTTATACTTTGCGTTCTGTTTTGAACGATTTAGTAAAACGTAAATTTGGTACATTGCTAACAATTCTTGTGATTGCCGTGTCTCTCACGATTCCAACGGTGAGTTATTTGTTATGGAAAAATTTACACTTAGCGACGACTCAATTTTATCCGGAAAGCGATCTCACAATCTATTTACACAAAAATTTAAGTGAAGAAGATGCCAACTTGGTGGTGGAAAAAATCCGTCAACAAGAAGGTGTGGAATCGTTAAATTATGTTTCTCGCCAAGACAGTTTGAAAGAATTTAAAAGTTGGTCTGGTTTTGGTGAAGAATTAGAGATTTTAGATGACAACCCATTACCGGCAGTGGTGATGGTGAAGCCGTCTAAAGACTTTAATGCATCTGAAAAACGAGCAGAATTACGTACCAACTTAAATAAAATTAAAGGTGTGCAAGAAGTTCGTTTAGATAACGATTGGATGGAAAAATTGACCGCACTTTCGTGGCTATTTGCGCATGTAGCAATTTTTTGCACGGTTTTGATGACTATTGCGGTATTCCTTGTTATCGGAAATAGTATTCGCTCGGATGTTTATAGTAGCCGAGCAAGCATTGATGTGATGAAACTATTAGGTGCGACAGATCAATTCATTCTTCGTCCTTATCTTTATACAGGCATGATTTATGCGGTGTTGGGCGGATTGGTTGCAGCGCTGTTTAGCAGCCTTATTGTCGGGTACTTTACTTCAGCGGTGAAATATGTAACGGATATCTTTGCGGTTACATTTGAGCTCAATGGATTAGGTGTTGGTGAGCTAATCTTCTTATTAGTCAGCTGCTTGATTATGGGCTATGTTGGAGCTTGGATTGCCGCAACAAGACATATAGCAATGTTAGATAACAAACTATAGATTTCATTTATATTAAAGTGCGGTCATTTTTTGTCGTGTTTTCATCTGAAAAACATTCGGGAAAATGACCGCACTTTTTTGTATGTGGAAATTAATTGAACAAAAAGCTTGCATAATTAGGTGTTTTTGTGTAATATCCACGGGCTTTCAGATATTGAAAGCCGTTTAATGTAATCATTTATTAAACGAGTATTACGATATGTAATACTAACAATGTTTCCGATTTGGAGACTATATAACAGGTAACTTACACCTCCTTTTCTATTTTGAAGTTAGAATTGTGATTGGTGTTAGTTTTTTATTAGCTAAATTTTATTGGAGCTCTGGTCTAATGCAGAACCAAAGAATCCGTATCCGCTTAAAAGCTTTCGATCACCGTTTGATCGATCAATCTACTGCGGAGATCGTAGAAACAGCTAAACGTACTGGTGCACAAGTTCGTGGTCCAATCCCTTTACCAACTCGTAAAGAGCGTTTCACCGTGTTGATTTCTCCACACGTGAACAAAGACGCGCGTGATCAATACGAAATTCGTACACACAAACGTTTAGTAGATATCGTAGAGCCAACAGAAAAAACTGTTGATGCATTAATGCGTTTAGATTTGGCTGCCGGCGTGGACGTGCAGATCAGCCTAGGTTAATTAAGAGGTTATTACAATGATTGGTTTAGTCGGTCGTAAAGTTGGTATGACCCGTATCTTCAATGAAGACGGTGTTTCTGTACCAGTTACCGTTATCGAAATCGAAGCCAACCGCGTAACTCAAGTTAAAACTCTTGAAAACGATGGCTATACTGCAGTTCAAGTTACTACTGGTTCTAAAAAAGCGAATCGTGTAACTAAACCTGAAGCAGGTCATTTCGTGAAAGCAGGTGTTGAAGCTGGTCGCGGTTTATGGGAATTTCGTACTGAAGGTGAAGAATTCACTTTAGGTCAAGAAATCAATGTTGACATCTTTGCAGATGTTAAAAAAGTAGATGTTACTGGTACTTCTAAAGGTAAAGGTTTCCAAGGTGGTGTTAAACGTTGGAACTTCCGTACTCAAGATGCTACACACGGTAACTCTTTATCACATCGTGTACTTGGTTCTATTGGTCAAAACCAAACTCCAGGTCGTGTGTTTAAAGGTAAAAAAATGGCAGGACATTTAGGTGCTGAGCGTGTAACCGTTCAATCACTTGAAGTTGTTCGTGTAGATGCTGAGCGTAAATTGCTATTAGTAAAAGGTTCTGTACCTGGTGCTATCAATGGCGATGTTATCGTTAAGCCGGCAGTTAAAGCATAAGTCTAGGAGATAGAGATGGAATTACAAGTTGTAGGTGCAAACGCACTAACTGTTTCTGAAACTACCTTCGGACGTGAGTTTAACGAAGCTTTGATTCACCAAGTTGTTGTTGCTTATGCAGCAGGTGCTCGTCAAGGTACTCGTGCGCAAAAAACTCGTGCTGAAGTGTCTGGTTCAGGTAAAAAACCTTGGCGTCAAAAAGGTACAGGTCGTGCTCGTTC
>NZ_CALJRX010000078.1 GCF_937976265.1 uncultured Haemophilus sp. | reverse complement strand
CAAGCGTTTAAAGCATTAGATTCAGGCGAGCGTAAGCCAGCGACAAAAGAAGAAAAAGAATTTGTTGCTTTTTGCCGTGGTGAACGTGCACCGGAAACTTTCTTCGAAAAAACGTGGAATAAATATCGTACTCGCATTAACACAACAAAACGTGTTTACACCTTATCAGGTGATGTGAGCGAAGCGGCTTCTGGCGGCGAAGATTATTCCGGCGAATAATACATTTAAAAGGCAGGCTGAAGCTTGCCTTTTGCTTTTTTACTCAATCCCTTTGCTTACCAAGGGCCGTGGGATATTTATCATTCAAACGTAAACATCAATGCAACTACCCATTTCCCAATATACCGAACTTCTGCAAAAAAAGACTGAAAAACTGACCGCACTTTTGCAGCCCTTTAACGCCCCAGAAATAGCCGTGTTTGATTCGCCGACTAGCCATTATCGGATGCGTGCAGAATTTCGTATTTGGCATGATAAAGGCGATTTTTATCACATCATGTTTGATCAAAGCACCTTGCAGCGTTATCGAGTGGATGAATTCCCAATTGCCAGCAAGCTGATCAATCGCATGATGCAAACCTTACTGCCATTGTTAAAAACGCAGGAAGTGCTACATAAAAAACTCTTTCAAATCGATTATTTAAGCACGCTTAGCAATAAAATTATTGTAAGTCTGCTTTATCACAAGCCATTAACCGAAGAATGGCAAAGCGCTGCTGCAAGCCTGAAGGGTGAATTACAACAACTGGGCTTTGATGTGCAGCTGATTGGTCGTGCGAGTAAACAAAAAATCTGTTTAGAGCAGGATTTTGTCGATGAAGTATTACCGGTGAAAGGGCGTAATTATGTTTATCGCCAAGTGGAAAACAGCTTTACCCAGCCTAATGCAGCAGTGAATTGCAAGATGTTGGAATGGGCGATTGATTGTACTCAAGGCTCTCAAGGCGATTTATTAGAGCTGTACTGTGGCAACGGCAATTTCTCCATCGCCCTTGCCCAAAACTTCCGAAAAGTGCTTGCTACCGAAATCGCCAAGCCATCCGTGGCTGCCGCACAATTTAATATTGCGGAAAATGGCATAGATAATCTGCAAATTATCCGTATGTCCGCAGAAGAATTTACCCAAGCAATGAATGGCGTACGTGAATTTAATCGCTTAAAAGGCATCGATTTAAAAGCCTATCAATGCAATACGATTTTTGTTGATCCACCACGAGCAGGGCTTGATCCTGACACAGTAAAACTGGTGCAGAATTACGATCGTATTTTATATATTTCCTGCAATCCACATACCCTTTGTGAGAATTTGCAAACCCTAAGCCAAACCCACCGCATTGAAAAGGCGGCGCTGTTTGATCAATTCCCTTACACAGATCATATGGAAAGCGGCGTATGGCTGGTGAGAAAATAAAAATTCAACTGCTTGCTGAAGCGGGAACATTGTCAGAATTGACCGCACTTTGTTCCCCTTTTGGTATCGAGCATTGTACTGAAAGTCCACTTGCATTAGTGCGAACCGAAACCCACCTTGCCCTACGTAAACTAGATGAACCTAAATTGGGCGATGTGTTTGTGGATTTCGTAGCCGGCGCGATGGCCCATCGTCGTAAATTCGGTGGTGGACGTGGCGAAGCTGTTGCCAAAGCTGTAGGCATTAAGGGGACGGAATTGCCGAGCGTGATTGATGCCACAGCAGGACTTGGTCGAGATGCCTTTGTTTTAGCTTCTATCGGTTGCCAAGTGCGCTTAGTGGAACGCCATCCCGTGGTGTATTTGCTATTACAGGATGGTCTCAACCGAGCCTATCAAGATGCAGAAATAGGCGAAATGATGCAACAAAATATGCGCTTGCTCGATGTTCATCATATTGCCGAACTCAATCCACAAACCGAGAGTGCCGATGTGGTATATTTGGATCCCATGTATCCGCACAAACAAAAATCCGCCCTAGTTAAAAAAGAAATGCGTGTATTCCAACATTTGGTTGGTGCCGATTTGGATGCCGATGAGCTCTTGACACCTGCGTTACAATTAGCCCGTAAACGTGTGGTGGTAAAACGTCCTGATTATGCGGAATTTTTAGCGCAAAAAGCGCCCCATGTCAGTCGTGAAACCAAAAACCACCGCTTTGATATTTATATGGGAGAAGCGCAATGCTAAAAGAAAGTGCCGTTGTGATGAGCTATGATGCTGAAACGCGTCTTGCTAAAGTGAAATGTCAATCTCAAAGTGCTTGTGGGGCTTGTTCGGCTAGAGAAGCCTGTGGAACAGCTTCCCTGTCTGAACTCAATGGAAAACGAGGTGAACATATCTTCACACTCGAAACCATTACGCCACTGCGCAAAGGTCAAATAGTAGAAATCGGTCTAGAAGAAAAATCCATGTTATTTTCAGCATTGTTAATGTATATCGTGCCACTTTTCACGCTATTAGTTGCAACCTTGCTTTCTAGCTATATCAGTGAAAATGAGCTCATCCGTGCCATTTTAATCTTTATTTTGACCGCACTTTCCTTTGTGATGGTTAAGCGTTACACCCGAAAACTC
>NZ_CALJRX010000077.1 GCF_937976265.1 uncultured Haemophilus sp. | reverse complement strand
CAGGCGTATGTATCCGACTGTTTTCAGAAGAAGATTTCAACAGCCGCCCCGAATTTACCGACCCCGAAATCGTCCGCAGCAACCTCGCCGCCGTCATCCTGCGCATGGCAGCGTTGAAACTCGGCGATGCGGCGGCATTCCCATTTTTAGAAATGCCCGATTCGCGGTATATCAATGATGGGTTTCAGGTGTTGCTGGAATTGGGGGCGATTGCAGAAATGTGATTTCAAACAACCAGAAAAAGAAATGATACAAAAAATACCGTTTGGAAAATAAATTTCAGACGGTACTTTGCATTTTTTAGACTGTCTAAAGACTACACAATTTCTGCTAACGCATTAGCAACGTGCCACATTAATACAGGCGGTACAGCATTGCCAATCGCCCGATATTGACGATTATCTGACACGCTGTCAAATTGAAAATCAAGCGGAAAAGATTGAATATTAGCAGCTTCACGCGGCGAAAATCGGCGATACCGTTCGCCAATCATCAACACAGGGTCTGTGCCATTTAAACTCACTTTCGCCAAATGTGCGCTAATCGTATTGCATGGCTGTTCAAGATCTTGTACGCGCCCTTTATTCATTTTTGCGCGCACACGCAACATACCCTCTACCGCTTTAGGGCTGAAAAACCATTTTTCATCAAGATTAGCTTGTGCATCCAATGCGAATTTAAGCGGTACTCTTTCAGGCAACATAGAAGGAAATTGGAATTTGAAATAATCGTCAAAATCCCGAAAACCCACCATAAAAACACGTTCGCGCTTTTGCGGTACGCCATATTCAGACGCATTCAGCAATTTATAGTGAATGTGATAACCAGCTTGTTCAAATTCACGCAAAATCATCGGAAAAGCCTGTTTATTATTTGCCGATAACAAACCTTTTACATTTTCCGCAATAAAAAATCGAGGTTGTTTTTCCTTCAAAACTTTAACCATTTCAAAGAATAACTTACCTTTTTCATCTTTATAGCCCAAACGCGGCGGATTTTGCGCCACAATAGAAAACGATTGACACGGAAAACCACCCAACAAAATATCATGGTCAGGCAATTCATGCGCCATAATATCGCGAACATCTTTCAATTCAGCATGATGCGTAAAATTGTCGTTGTAAATTTTAATAGCGTAAGGGTCGTTATCGGCAGCATATACAATTTCAAATGGTAATTTGGCGTAGTAGTGCCCTAAATAATCAAATCCACCCAAAATACCTTTATCCATGCCACCACAACCGCAAAATAGTGATGTTACTCGGAGCATGATACCTCCAACAAAGGCTGCCACTCGCCAGCTTGCGGTAAAAATTCAACCATCAAATGGCTATCAATTTTCAATAAATTATCACAATATTTTTTCACAGGATTTTGAATAATAAAAATATTTTTACCTGTTTCATTCATAACCAGATAATAAATAAAGTAACTGTCTCCCAAGGTTTCCGCGCTATCCCATTCATTTGGCGTTAATTTAAAGCGATTGCTGTTAATTGCCTTTTTAGAGCGCGTACTTTTCACTTCAATGTATCGTTTATGCTTTTCAATTTCAATACTTTGCAAATCATAACCTACACCTAAATGCGTTGGGATTTTGTTAATCAAGTGTTGGCGGTTGGATTGACCTTTGGTGCGTAAATATTCATGCGCCAAAATCAAGGTTTCGCCATAATCGCCAAAAATTTTGGTAGGTAACAATTCTTTACCTTGCATTTTGGCGTAATATTCTTGTACTAATACAGCAATATCTGCTTGTTCCGCTTGATTTAATGACGGAGAAAATTCTGCGATATTGTCAAACTGGTTCACATAATCAAACCATTGCCGTTCTAATGCCCTAATTTCAGCATTACTGATTTCTTCTTGATGATAAAAACAATTGTATTGGTTGAAATAAGCTGTATTTTGCAAATGGCGATTGATTAAATCGGGATTATCCGTATTCAAATAATAGTAATAGCCTGTTCCCTTTGTTTTCAATAAATTAGCCAAAACCATATAATCTAAGATATCGCCAGCATAACGATAGACATCGCCAGCAGATGGATAATTACCGTCTTTGGTTTTTAATTGCTCATATTCATGAGAGTATTCAATTTTATTCTCCCTATTTTCAATAATGTGCTTGGCAACATCATGTGCTGTTTTGCTGTGTTTAGCCGTTACGCGCAAATCAAAATAGGCGCATTGCGTTAATTCTTCAGCGGTTAAACTAAATGGCTTATCGCTTAATTTGCAGGCTGCCTGAAAAATTTGCAAAATAAATTTACACGGCTGAAATTGAATGCCTTTTTTAATCTGTTCAATCACAGCATGATTTTTATTGTGTCCTGCTGGGTATTGAAAAGTGTATAAAAAATAATTAAAAAATTCATCAAGATATTGATTTTCAGCCAGCCTTTTTGCCATGAGACTGGGAAATAATTTTCCTGTTTCGGTTTCTTGAATAAAAGAAAATAAGGCAGCAATTTCAGTGCGCCAATTATTGATGGTTTTTTGTTCAGCAGTTTGATTTTTACCAAAATTTCTCAAAACCGCATTTAATTGTTCATTAAATTCTTTTTCAGGCAGCGTGTCCAAATCAGAAATAGAATTGGCAACGTACAATAACACTTCTTCTACATTACTTTTAAACCGTGGGCGAATATGATGTAAACGGAAAAAATATTCATCAGGAATTTGATAAATTTGGTTCATAAAAATTCTTTCATTTTCAATGCAATCACTTTTGCCAACATAGGCGGAACAGCATTGCCAACTTGTTTATATTGACTGGTTTTTGTCCCTAAAAACACAAAATCATCAGGAAACGATTGAATCCGTGCACTTTCGCGTACCGTTGGCACACGGTTAAATTCATAATGGAAATGGTGGCGGTGTCCTGTATCAATCGTAAAACTTGGTTTTTGGCTGTTTAAGCGTGTCCATGCAATATTGACGTTTCTCGTTTGGCGCAAATGTTCAGGTAAGCTTTTGTAATTGCCGCCATCAGGTACGAGAGCGATAATTTCTTTTGTTTTGTCATTATGTTGAGTGATTTGATGATTAAACAAGCCAGTTGCATTTTGGCGCATCATGTGTTGATATTCGCTGCTGCCTAAAAGTGGATAAGCCGCGCCATCATCAACCGAATAATCAGGTAAATCAGAAATGGCTTGTTTTACAGTAACATATTGATTAACCGTTTGTTTTGGAAATTCAAATGTTGTGCCGTTTTTAAATCCCACAAAAAATGCGCGTTTACGATTTTGTGGTACCCCATAATCAGAAGCCATTAAAATTTGACTTTTGACGATATAGCCTAGTTGCTCAAAATCTTGAGTAATTTGTTGTTTAATCGCTCCTTTTCCCATTGACATTATATTGGGGACATTTTCCATTAGAAATGCTTTGGGCTGATAAAAACGGACAAAATCCACAAACGCTTTATAAAGTTGATTGCGTTCATCATCAATCATGCGTTTGCCGGCAATAGAGAAACCTTGACATGGTGGCCCACCAATAATCACATCTATTTGTTTAATTTGAGTTTGTTGGGAGATTTGTTCGGGTGTGATGTTGAATAAATCGGCGACAATGCCTTGTGTGCCTTTGTGTGTGGCGGTGTAGGTGGTAATCGCGTCTTGCCAATAATCTATGCCCAATTTGACATCAAAACCAGCTTGAATAAAACCGAGCGATAAGCCGCCACAGCCGCAAAATAAATCTAAAACAGTAGGTTGGTGTGTGTTATTCATCATATTTTCTAAAATAAGATTTCAGATGACCTGAAAAAACAGAATTATAACTTAGGATAGAACAAATGCTGTCTTAAATATTGCTTTAAGACAGTATTATCTGTTATTTCTCAAGCAACCTACCCATCTCAAAAAGATAACTAAATTATAAATGAAATTATGAAAAATCAACAAAATATACCATATAAAAACTTTTCAGGCTGCCCAAAAACCCAAAAACATCGCTATCAATTAACCCCGATTGGCGAACAAATGGCGCGCCTGCCCATCGACCCGAAAATCGCGCGTATTTTGCTGGCGGCGAAGAAGCACGACTGCATGGCGGAGATACTGGTGATCGCGTCCGCGCTGTCGATTCAAGACCCGCGCGAACGGCCGCTGGAAGCGCGTGATGCCGCCGCCAAGGCGCACGAGCGTTTTACCGACAAGCAGTCCGATTTCCTTG
>NZ_CALJRX010000076.1 GCF_937976265.1 uncultured Haemophilus sp. | reverse complement strand
CCTGACAGGGGAACAACGGTGATTGACACTCAATCGGTAGAATTAATCACTCCTGAACAAATCAAAGAAATTGAAAATTTGATTGAAGTTACAGACTCAAATCTTGCGGGATTATTGGCGGCGGCTGGAAATGTGCCAAGCATTGAAAAAATCACAAAATCAAATGCTGAACATGCAATTAATAGATTGCTTAACAAGCTAAATGAACAGCAAGCCAAAGATGAACGTAATGATGAGGATATTCCCTTATGATAGACGGACTAATAACACTTGATTGCGAGCAAGGATCTGAAGAATGGCTAACGGCAAGGCTTGGCATTCCGACAGCGACAGGAATCGAGAATATCGTTACGCCAACAGGTAAAAAATCAAGCTCGCAAATCAAATATATGTCTGAGTTGATTGAAGAAAGCATACTTGGTTTACAAGATAGCGGATATAAATCAGCTTTTATGGAGCGAGGCAATCAGCTTGAGCCACTTGCCCGCTCCGCTTATGAATTTCTCACAGGAAACGCCGTCAAGCAAGTTGGCGGCGTATATCTAAACGAGAAAAAAGAATTGCTGGTTAGCCCTGATGGATTGATTCCTGAACTCAAAAAAGGGCTTGAGATTAAATGCCCGAAAATGAGTACGCATATTCAGTACATCATTAACGGAGGCGTGCCGTCTGAATATGTTATCCAGGTGCAAGCGAATTTATGGGTGACTGGATATAAAACATGGGATTTTGTGAGTTATTGCCCTGAATATCAAAAACAACCGTTTTATCTCTTTACGGTTGAGCGAGATGAAAAATTAATGGCAGCGTTTGACAAAGAAATACCCGCATTTATCAAAACATTAAAAGCATATAAATCTATGGAGTAAATATGAAAGAAGAACTAAAAGGATTAAAAGAGGCGTATCTTTTTTATATAAAAGTTTTAAATGATAAAGATGCGATTGCTTGTGGTTGTTTGAAAGATGCTGAGGAATGGTTATTCCGTGAGCTTGATGAATTATTTAAGTTTTAGGAGGAAATATGGCTGGAATTAATAAAGTAATTATCGTTGGCTTTTTAGGTAATGACCCTGAAGTGCGCACAATGCCTGCTGGTGATCTAGTGGTAAATATCAGCGTTGCAACAAGTGAAAGCTGGACGGATAAAAACACAGGCGAGAAAAAAGAAGTGACCGAATGGCATCGCATTGTCATTTATCGAAAATTAGCCGAGATAGCCGCTAAATATCTACACAAAGGCTCTCAAGTGTATATTGAGGGAAGATTAAAAACTCGCAAATGGCAAGATAATAACGGTCAAGATCGTTACTCCACTGAAATCCAATGCGATAACTTGCAAATGCTAGGTGGTCTAAACCAAGATGCTGCACAAAATCAACCGCCTAAACAGCAAGATAAACAACAAAAAGCACAATCTAAACCTCAACAATCTGAGCCGTCAATGGATGCGTTTGATGACAACATTCCATTTTAGGAGGAAATATGGCTAATTTTATTAAATTAACACTTTTAGATGAACGAGAAATATTCATCAATGCCGAAACCATCGTTAGCTTAAATACTTATAATGGCGCAACCGTAATAACAACATTAAATTCAAACGATGATGATTGCATAAACGTAAAAGAAACACCTGAAAGAATATTGCACTCTATACAGTGCGGCCAACTATTCCGATAATTGGAGGTGAAATGGATAACGAAAACATAGAGCAACAACTAAAAGAGCTTTACAAACAAGAACAAGCTCTCTACTTAGAGATTGAGCGTGTTCGTGAACAAATTAGAGAAATAATCAACTACACTAACAAAAATAAGGCCGCTAAATAGTGGCCTTTAAATTTAAAAGGAAGAATAAAATGAAGTTAAGCAAGCAAGTTAAAGAAGTGATTTATTTTAAAATTGTGAATACTTTAAACATAAAAAAAGCAAGACAGTTTGCAGAAGAATTGCAAGTAGATATTGATAAGGAGCAAGATCAAAAATTTGTTAAATTCTACAAAGGGGTTTTAAAGCAAATGCAAGGACAGCGATTAACTTTTCCTCACACGTAGGATGTAGATTACAAAATTACACATATAACCTCTTTGTTGATTCAGATTTTTACAAAAGCGAAAGATTCAAAGAGTTAGTGGAAAACACTCAAAAAGAAATCTATCAAATTGAAATTGATTTAAAACAACTTAAAGAAACAATTTTATCAGTCGATACTGACAAAACATTCTTAACAATGTTTCCTCAATGGGAAAAACAACTATTAGATAGCTTGCCAAAAAATAAAATGAAACTACCGGCAACCGTAGCTGATGTTTCTTATTTAGACAAGTACAAAAAACAAGGAGAGTGACTATGTATTGGTTTAAAAATGCGATCATTTATCAACTAACAAAGAACATTGACTTCGGTGAAATCGAATTAAAACTAAAAGAATGCCAATTTACGCCGTGCGAACCGTCTGAAATTAGCCGATTTGGTTGGACTGCACCGTTAGAAACAGATGGCAATTTAGCCTATTTTGCAGATAACAAAGTTTTGCTTATGGCTAAACGTGAAGAAAAGATTTTGCCGGTAGATGTGATCAACCGAGAACTAAATATCAGAATTGCGGCACTTGAAGAAAAAGAACAGCGAAAATTAAAGAAAACAGAGCGCCTATCATTAAGAGATGATGTTGTTGCATCGCTAACCTCTCAAGCATTTTCCAAGTTTAAATTTACCGCACTTTTCATCGATTTAAAAACAAAACTGATTTACGTTGATGCAGCATCATCAAAAATCGCTGAAGATGCCCTAGCGCTATTGCGTAAATCACTAGGATCACTTCCAGTTATTCCAGTTAGCTTTAATACAGATCCTTGCGAGGTGATGACTGAGTGGATTACAGATAAAGAGCCTAATTGGCTAATTTTGTTAGAAGAGGCTGAGATTCGTGAGAAAAACGATCTTGGTGTAATCAGTTGCAAAAATAAATCATTGCTCGGTGAAGATATTGTGGAGCTTGCACAATCAGGGCTTGTATCGAAACTTGCTCTCGAATGGGAAAACAATCTCAAATTTGTTTTGCGTGATGATGGAACACTCAAACAGTTGAAATTTGATGACCGAATCACAGAGCAAAATGATGATATTTCAAAAGAAGAAATTGGCAAACGCTTTTACGCTGATTTTATCTTAATGGCCAACGTGCTTTCAGGCTTATTGAATGAGCTATCAGTTGAATTTAATGGATTAAAGGTTGCACTATGAAAACAGCAGAAGAAATTTTAGAAGAACGAAAAAATACGCATGGCGATTTTGAAAAGGGTGCGCAAGATTTTGCACAGCTAATGCGCCCGGTTGTCGAAAAATGGTTAGCTGGCACAATTAGCAATGTTAAATTTTATGGTTTAACAATGGCTAATGCAAAACAAGTGAGAATCTTGAATGGAGATTCAAGCCATGCCGATCATTATATTGATGCAGCAAATTATTTCACTCTTGCTGGAGGGCTTTATAAGGCAAGCAATAATAAAAACAAATACGTTATGAAAGGCGGCATTTTATTGTGTGGAGGGCGTGAGAATGAATGAGATTAATGTGAGCATTCCTTATTCGTTGTTTAAAGATCTATTTGAAGATTATTTTAAATACAATCTAATGCCAACAACTGATGAGTGAGCCTCTACATCTATTGAAAATGTCAAAAAGTATTTGGTTTTGCTTAATAGCACAACTAGAAATGAGTTAATTCGGCTATCTAAGCGCTATATATCGCTAAATGGAGCGAGAAAATACAATGTGAAAGATTTTCTCCAATGGGCTGAAAATAATCTTCATAAGCAACACCAAGCAAGCACGCAAAGACCTTTGGTTGATGTTTTGCCAGTGGTTAATCTTGGCAATCAAAAACAGTAAATCAATATTTAGCAAATCCAATAGGCGTTACAAGTGAGCGCCTTTTGTTTTAAGGAGATAAGATGAAACCAATTCTAGATGCTTGCTGTGGCGGTAGAATGTTTTACTTTGATAAGGATAATCCAAATGTGCTTTTTGCTGATATAAGAAAACAAAAACTAAGTTTTAAGGATCGTGACAAAATTAGACATTTAGAAGTATCGCCTGATGTGATCTGTGACTTCACTGATATGCCGTACCCTGATAAATCTTTCAAGTGCGTTATATTTGATCCGCCCCATTTAATTCAAG
>NZ_CALJRX010000075.1 GCF_937976265.1 uncultured Haemophilus sp. | reverse complement strand
AAAATAAACACTGGGTGAAAAAAGCATTAAACCAAGTTATTCGTCGTCATTTATTGCAAGGTGGATGGACAGACCGTGATGTTACTAAATTAGGTGAGCGTGATGGCAAACCTGTCATGGTCGTATTATTGGAGCATTTCCATTCATCCCATTCAATTTATCGTACGCATTCCACTTCAATGATTGCTGCGCGTGAACGTTTTCATTTAATTGGTGTGGGTAATGAAGCTGTAGATGAAGCGGGCCAAGCGGTGTTTGATGAATTCCATTTATTAAAAGGTGATAATATTTTTGATAAATTGAATGGATTAAAAGAGATTTGCGAAAAAAATGGTGCTGCGGTTCTTTATATGCCAAGTATTGGGATGGATTTAACCACCATTTTTGCAAGCAATACACGTCTTGCACCGGTTCAAGTGATTGCTTTAGGGCATCCTGCTACGACACATTCTGATTTTATTGAATATGTGATTGTAGAAGATGATTATGTTGGTTCTGAGAAATGCTTCAGTGAGCAATTATTGCGTTTACCAAAAGATGCTCTACCTTATGTGCCTTCAGCACTTGCACCGCAACACGTAGAATATCGTTTACGTGAAGATCCTGAAGTGGTGAATATTGGTATTGCTTCTACCACAATGAAGCTTAATCCCTATTTCTTGGCGGCATTAAAGGCTATTCGTGATCGTGCTAATGTGAAAGTGCATTTCCACTTTGCATTAGGTCAATCTAGTGGTGTGACTCATCCTTATGTTGAGCGTTTTATTAAATCTTATTTAGGCAATGATGCGACAGCTCATCCACATGCACCTTATGATCAATATCTCCGTATTTTGAATAACTGCGATATGATGGTAAACCCATTCCCATTCGGTAATACGAATGGCATTATTGATATGGTGACATTAGGTTTAGTGGGCGTATGTAAAACCGGTGCAGAAGTGCATGAACATATTGATGAAGGTTTATTCAAACGTTTAGGTTTACCGGAATGGTTAATTGCAAATACGGTAGATGAATATGTTGAACGTGCAATTCGTTTAGCTGAAAATCATCAAGAACGTTTAGAGCTTCGCCGTCATATTATTGAAAATAACGGCTTACAAACCTTATTTACAGGCGATCCAAGCCCAATGGGTAAAGTGTTACTTGAAAAATTTGAGGAATGGAAAGCGGCAAATTTAACTGAAAAGCCAAAGAAAAAAGCGACTAAATCTGCAACGACAAAAGAGAAGGCCACAAAGTCTACAACGACAAAGACAAAGAAAAGTGCGGTCAAATCTGAAGGTAAATCTGAGCCGAAAAAAACGGTAAAGAAAACCACGAAAAAAGCAGATAAATAATCAATAAATCCCCGAAAGGGGATTTTTTATTGAGAAAAATTAAACAAAGCCTCATTTTTTCTAAAAAAACTTGATTTTGTGGCATAAAGCCTGTAATTAATAGACCCATTCAACACAACATAAAATAAGGAAAAACTCATGAAAAACGTCGGTTTTATCGGTTGGCGCGGAATGGTCGGTTCCGTATTAATGGATCGTATGGTGCAAGAGCAAGATTTTGCCAATATTAATCCAGTTTTCTTCACCACTTCTCAAGCAGGTCAAAAAGCACCTGTGTTTGCAGGAAAAGAGGCAGGTGAGCTTAAAAATGCATTCGACATTGAAGAACTTAAAAAATTAGATATTATCGTGACCTGCCAAGGTGGCGACTATACCAATGAAGTCTATCCAAAATTAAAAGCAACAGGTTGGGATGGTTATTGGGTTGATGCTGCTTCAGCGCTACGTATGAAAGATGATGCAATTATTGTGCTTGATCCGGTAAACCAACACGTGATTTCTGAAGGCTTGAAAAAAGGCATTAAAACTTTCGTGGGCGGTAACTGTACCGTGAGCTTAATGTTGATGGCTATCGGTGGTTTATTTGAAAAAGATTTAGTGGAATGGGTATCTGTCGCAACTTACCAAGCGGCTTCAGGTGCAGGCGCAAAAAATATGCGTGAATTGCTTTCACAAATGGGTTTATTAGAACAAGCGGTTTCAAGTGAATTAAAAGACCCTGCTTCGTCAATTTTAGATATTGAACGTAAAGTGACAGCAGAAATGCGTTCTGATAGTTTCCCAACGGATAACTTCGGTGCAGCATTAGGTGGTAGTTTAATCCCTTGGATTGACAAACTTCTTCCAGAAACAGGACAAACTAAAGAAGAATGGAAAGGCTATGCAGAAACCAACAAAATCTTAGGTTTAAGCGACAATCCAATTCCTGTTGATGGCTTATGCGTACGTATTGGTGCATTACGTTGCCACAGCCAAGCGTTCACCATCAAACTGAAAAAAGACTTACCATTAGAAGAAATTGAACAAATTTTAGCGTCTCACAACGAATGGGTGAAAGTGATTCCAAATGACAAAGAAACCACATTACGTGAATTAACCCCAGCTAAAGTAACAGGTACATTAAGCGTACCGGTTGGCCGTTTACGTAAATTGGCAATGGGCCCAGAATACTTAGCAGCATTCACTGTGGGTGACCAATTATTATGGGGCGCGGCTGAGCCAGTTCGCCGTATCTTAAAACAATTGGTGGCATAAGTTTACTTTCACTACAAAGGGCGTATTTACTACGCCCTTTTCATTACTAAAAAAGATAATATGCTACGATCTATCTTTGTTTTTATTACAATTTCTTTAATGACATTTGTTTTGCAATATTGGTTTGTCTCACGCCTTGGTTATCCTGAAACCTTTGCAACAACATGCCAAAATTACACGGGTGAATTTTTTTATGAAGCCCGTTGTGAATATACGTTTAATATATTATTTACAACGATAACTGTTGCGTTTTTAGCATTGTTTCCTTTTATTATTTCTCGGAAATTATCTTACTTTATTATCGGTTGTTTGTGGCTTGGGCTTTTATGGCTATTGGGTTCAGTTTTTATCACCTTTGATAGTACTGATTTAGGAAATACACTTGAGCTTTCAAGCTTATTTCACTATGTTTGGATCGAATTAAAAATACCTTATATCATCATATCTGTTATTACTATCCCTACACTATTTTTTGTTAAAAAATTATGATCAGAGAACCTCATTTTCATCAATTTGCTCTTGCAGAGTTATTGCCTTTTTTTGAGCAATTTCCGACGCAATATCTTTCTGGTGAACGAAATATCAAATTGGCTTATCGTCATTTGGTTCAGCCTGAAAGTGCGGTCAGAAAATTGATGATTTTGGTGAATGGTCGAGCAGAAAATATGCTGAAATGGACTGAGTTGGCTTATGATTTTTATCAACAAGGTTATGATGTATTACTTTTCGATCACCGAGGACAAGGCTATTCACAGCGTATTATTTCTCAAAAAGGGCATTTAGATGAGTTTCGTTTTTATACCGATGATATGGCAAAAATCATTGAAAAAGCGACCGCACTTTATGCTTATCAAGCGCAATATATTCTTGCACATTCCCTCGGTGCTTTGATTTCCACCTATTATCTGGCCAATTACGATCATTATATTAAAAAGGCCGTGCTTTCTTCGCCTTTCTTTGGTGTTCCGATGAAACATCCATTACGAGATGAACTCATCATTGCAACGATGATGGTGTTTGGTCAAGGTCATCGCTATGTTTTTGGCAAAGGACATTACAAACCGGCAGATTTAAACCTTAATGAACTTAGCCATTCTAAAACGCGAATGAAATGGATGAATCGCATCAATAGAAAACGCAGCGATATTCACTTAGGCGGCCCAACTTTCCGCTGGGTACATTTGTGTTTAAATGCAATCAAAGCGCTCCCTAAAATCATTCCAAGAGTGGAAACACCTGTGCTTATTTTACAAGCGGAAAAGGAAAAAATTGTGGATAACAAAAATCTTGAAAAATTGACCGCACTTTTTCCGCATGCAGAATCTATGCTTGTACCTCAAGCAAAACATGAAATCCTTTTTGAAAAGGATAACGTGAGAAAAGCCGTGCTTGAACGCGTGAATCAATTTCTTCATTCTTAAAGTTATTTTTTAATCTGCATCAAGTTTTCATCAAATTTTATTAAAAACATCTCTTAAATCTTTACT
This sequence comes from uncultured Haemophilus sp., assembly GCF_937976265.1. Taxonomy (GTDB): domain Bacteria; phylum Pseudomonadota; class Gammaproteobacteria; order Enterobacterales; family Pasteurellaceae; genus Haemophilus_D. Next base: position 86 of record NZ_CALJRX010000075.1, on the reverse strand, counting down.
CATACTAAATAAGTGGTATCTTTATAACCGCTTATTTAATCGATTGCGTCACGGTTGTTATACGTGATGAATTATTTTTTGTTCAT
>NZ_CALJRX010000074.1 GCF_937976265.1 uncultured Haemophilus sp. | reverse complement strand
GTTAAAAGCATGGTTAAACGGTCTAAACCAAATGCTAAACCTGCATGTGGCGGTGTACCGAATTTTAATGCATCTAATAAGAAACCGAATTTTTCGCGTTGTTCTTGTTCGTTAATACCAAGAATGCGGAAGACGGTTTGTTGCATTTTCGGATCGAAAATACGCACGGAACCACCACCTACTTCGTAGCCATTGATCACCATATCGTAAGCATTCGCTACCGCATCGGTTGGATTCGCTTCTAATTGTTCCGGCGTAAAATCTTTTGGTGAAGTGAATGGGTGGTGCATTGCGGCAAGATTACCCTCTTCATCACGTTCAAACATTGGGAAATCAATCACCCAAAGTGGTTGCCATTCATCTAAACGAGTTAAGCCAAGATCACGACCTAATTTCAAACGTAACGCACCCATTGCATCAGTAGTAGTTTGCCATTTGTCTGCACCGAAGAATAAGATATCGCCAGTTTGAGCTTTCACACGTTCAGCTAACGCTTTCCATACCTCTTCATTTAAGAATTTCGCAATCGGGCTTTGTACGCCTTCAAGGCCAGCATTAATGTCATTTACTTTCGCCCAAGCCAAACCTTTTGCACCGTAAATACCAACAAATTGTGTATATTCATCAATTTGTTTACGAGTGATTTCTGTACCATTTGGTACACGAATGACTGCCACACGGCCGTTTGGATTGTTTGCAGGCTCATTAAATACTTTAAATTCAACATCTTTAACGATATCTGCCACATCGACTAGTTCAAGCGGGTTACGCAAATCTGGTTTATCTGAACCAAAACGCGTCATTGCTTCTTGCCAGGTCATTTGCGGGAATTTACCTAAATCCACACCAATGATGTTTTGCCATAAACCGTGTACCATGCGTTCCATGATCTCACGTACTTCTGGCGCAGTTAAGAAAGAAGTTTCCACATCGATTTGAGTAAATTCAGGCTGACGATCTGCACGTAAGTCTTCATCACGGAAACATTTCACAATTTGATAATAACGATCAAAACCAGACATCATTAGAAGCTGTTTGAAAAGCTGTGGTGATTGCGGCAACGCATAGAATTTGCCTTTATGTACACGGCTTGGCACTAAATAGTCACGTGCACCTTCTGGCGTTGCTTTGGTAAGCATTGGAGTTTCAATATCAAGGAAACCATTGTCATCCATAAAACGACGCACAAAGCTGGTGATTTTTGCACGGGTTTTCAAACGTTGTGCCATTTCTGGACGACGTAAATCTAAATAACGATATTTTAAACGTTGTTCTTCGGTGTTATTTTGGTTGAAGTCTAATGGTAAAACGTCAGACGCGTTGTAGATGCGTAATTCTTTCGCTAACACTTCCACTTCGCCTGTCGCCATATTTTTATTAACTTGATTATCAGGACGCGCGATTACTTCACCTTTAATTTGAATACAAAATTCATTACGTAAGCCTGAAGCTGCAGTTAACGCTTCTTGATATTTCGGGTCAAAACAAACTTGTACGACACCATCACGATCACGCATATCGATAAAAATTAAACCGCCTAAATCGCGACGACGATGAACCCAACCGCTTAATGTTACTTCTTGTCCAATATGGTTGCGGTTTAATGCACCGCAATAATGTGTACGCATCATTTCTATATTCCTTTCATTTTTCTAAAAATGGATAATTAACGCGTTGATTATACGGAAAAAGACATGCCTTTTAAATTGAAAAGCGAAATTTATTTGATCCTTTAAAAACTTTCACTAAAATGACCGCAGTTTTTTGCATTTTATCTAAATAAATACCCTCTCAATACCACAACAGAATTCAATCATGATGAAAGATACGATTTTTGCCGCCCCGATCGAAAAACTGGGCGATTTTACTTTTGATGAAAGCGTAGCGGAAGTTTTCCCCGACATGATTCAACGCTCAATTCCGGGCTACTCCAACATTATCACGGCGATTGGTATGTTGGCTGAACGTTTTGTGACGGCTGACAGCCAAGTCTATGATTTAGGCTGTTCACGCGGTGCGGCAGCCCTTTCTATGCGCCGTAATATTAAACAACCGAATGTGAAAATTATCGGTGTCGATAATTCTTTGCCAATGGTGGAACGCTGCCGTCAGCACGTTGCGGCTTATCATAGTGATGTACCCGTAGAAATTCTTTGCGATGATATTCGTCAAATTGAAATTAAGAACGCCTCAATGGTCGTGCTCAACTTCACATTGCAATTTTTGCCACCGGAAGATCGTGTCGCCTTGCTCACCAAAATCTACCAAGGTTTAAACCCAAATGGTGTATTAGTGCTCTCTGAAAAATTCCGTTTTGAAGATGAAAAAGTGAATGAGTTGCTTATTGATCTCCACCACCAATTCAAACGTGCTAACGGTTACAGTGAGCTTGAAGTGAGCCAAAAACGCACCGCACTTGAAAATGTCATGCGTACTGACTCGATTAACATCCACAAAGAGCGGTTAAAAAACATCGGATTTTCACACGTCGAATTATGGTTCCA
>NZ_CALJRX010000073.1 GCF_937976265.1 uncultured Haemophilus sp. | reverse complement strand
CCAACGGATGAGATGAGCTTGGTTATCGTAGGTATAGAACAGGTGATAATCAAGTAAGGCATCGGATTCAATTAAATGACCTTGTTCATTTTGTACATAGGAAACTAGAATTTCATTTAAGCCGTTATCAATGCGATGAATTTGGTGTAACCACTGCTTTTCGCCCTGAGTTTGATAGTCAAGCGCAAGTACAATGCCATCAGAATGATTAATTTTAACTAAACGCTTTTTCTGGTAAATAAACTCAACTTTATTGCCAAAGGTATCTTGCCAATAAGAAATAGGATAAATTCCGTCTTCAAGCAGAGGAAAGCCTAAGTCATCGTTATGGTCATTAAAAGCGGGTGTTGTGATATAGAAACGTTTAGATAGTTGGGCTTCACGATCATAAAGCTCTAAAAAGTCTCGATGGCGATTTAAGGTAAATTGTGGATGATCAGGGTTAAAAGATTGCATACATCCGATTGGTAAGGAAAAACGCAAATAGGTTCCTTCTGCGGTAGCAATCTTAATTTGTTGACCTTGCTGGCTAAGCTCGACAGATTCGGAGAAGTTATCAACCCAAAAACGTCCACAAAGTCCATCAGCAAAACGATCTTCTTTACTTCTAGCCCAAGTACGGATAAAGGAAAGCGGAATGGTCTGACCAAGCGTAAAGTCAACACGCTGTTCGACAATTTGCCCGGTTAAAATATCAATAGGGTCACCTTTTACCCATTTTTTTCCGCCTTCAGTAAAACGCTTAAGCCCTTTATTGTTTTTAAAAGCTTGCTTTGCACAGCCAAAATTTTTAATAGCGGATGCGTTTTTAGGGTTTAATGAGCGGGCTGCTTTTTTGGCAAGCATTGCAGCGGCAGCTTTAGGGCCTTTAGTTGCTATAGCTTTAAAACCAGCTTTAAACACTTTTAGTAAACCTTTCCCTGCAGCCGCAGTGGGAGGAACAACAAATTCTACCGCAATGAGTGCTAATCTCTGAAGCTTATTAAATTCAGGTTCCATCTCTGCATAAGTGCCTTGCCCTGAACCAATATGAACATTAGGAGAGCCATCACTAATTTTTGCACTACATTTTGTACCATCTCCTTTTCGAGCAACAGGGAATCCGTTGACAAAAACGCTTTCACTACCTTGGGCGATAATTTTTGGTCCATGGTTATCACATTTGATGGTAGGGGTTTGATCTTTTGCATCAGCCGGTGTTGCATAGGCAAGTTTTCTTTTATTGACGGATACATTAATACTACCCTTGATAATGAAACCATCAGGATCGTCAGATTCAAAGAAATTTTCTACCGCACTTTTTACTTTATCAATAGTACTGCTTACAACAGGTGTATTTAATAATACCATTGCTGCTGCAAAGCCACCTATTCCCCCTAAAAAGAAGCCACAAGCAGAAATTACCCCAAACTCAATTATGGCACCAGCTGCTGCACCAGCCAAGGCTGCCATAAAGCTTTTGTGTTTAAATGGGTCGCCAACGCGAGCCGCTGGCATAGCAGGTGTTGTCATCGTAATTTAATTCGTTTTTGAGGTGGTTTTAAAGGAATAAACAACAGTAAGTAATGCCTCTTTTTTATTTGGAGAAAACGATTCTTGTGCTGAATAAGTAAAAGTTAATAATTTGTTTTGCACAATATAAAGCACAGAAAGTTGATAAATTGGACCTTCAGGTGTATCCCAGTAATAATCTAGCAAGTAAGCAGGCTTTCCCTCTAAGGTAACTTCTCGGCATTCATTTTCTTGATATCCATTGAGATTATGACGAAATTGCTCAATAATTTTTTGATAAAAGTCTTGGTCAGAAATATCTTCAGTAATGGGGGTTCTATTGATAACAAGGTTTCCACCTGAATGGCTGTTGAAGGAAAAAACATTGAGGGATTCGTCTTGCCAGTTATTAGGCAGTGAGAATGAACCTTCATTTATCGTATAGTGTTGAGTATTTGTGGTCATAATTAAAACGTAAAAGTTAAAGAATATTGAGAGAGACGATTATTCCTATAGCCTAACATAGGTGGAATTATGCTTCAATAGGGGGAAAATCATTGAAAATAATATGCGAATTGTATTGTTGAAAGTGCGGTTGTTTTTGGATTAAAATTTTTATGGTAACAAAAATCTCCATTGCCTTTTTCAGTCAATGGAGATTTTTTATTAATGTTTAAGCATTAAATGGATTATTCAAATTACCAA
>NZ_CALJRX010000072.1 GCF_937976265.1 uncultured Haemophilus sp. | reverse complement strand
GATTAATAGGTGAAAGTGCGGTTAAAAATCATCACGTTTTTTCTGAACAGGATAGTGAGAAAGGAAAAGCCTTGTGTCTGTCGATTGCGGATACATTAAAGCTAGATCCGCAGCATCCCGCAATTGTACAATGGGAAAAACAGCTGAATGAAAGTTATTCTGCTCGCGAAGTTACTCATTTATTCAGTCAAACGGTGTTACAGTCTTTTGATCAAAAAGCGAAAAAACTGATTACGAAAATGGCAGCAGAATCAGCGGTGATTGTGGCAATTAGTCCTTTGGCCGTTATTGATATGTTTTTTATTGCGTGGCGAAATATTCGTTTAATCAATAAAATTGCAGCGATTTATGGGATTGAGCTAGGGTATTTTACCCGTCTTCGTTTGCTCAGAATGGTGTTAGTGAATCTTGCTTTTGCTGGGGCAACGGAGATTGTACAAGATTTAGGGATGGATTGGCTTTCGCAAGATATTACCGCGAAACTTTCTGCTCGAGCGGCGCAGGGGATGGGCGTGGGATTATTGACAGCTCGATTGGGCATAAAAGCCATGGAGTTTTGTCGTCCACTGGCATTTGAGAAAGCCGAAAAACCAAAGCTTTCTCATGTGCAAAAAGAATTGCTGATGGTGATGAAAGATACGGTACTTGGTAAGACGAAAGTGAAAGAAAAAGAAGACGTGTAATAAAAGAGTGCGGTTGAAAATTGACCGCACTTTTTTTGTATAAGAGATGATTAAAGTCCCGCTTTTAAGCTTGCTTCAATAAATCGGTCAAGATCGCCATCCAGTACGGCTTGTGTATTACGATTTTCAACGCCTGTGCGGAGATCCTTAATACGCGCATCATCTAACACATAAGAACGAATTTGGCTGCCCCAACCGATATCAGATTTATTATCTTCCATCGCTTGTTTGTCCGCATTTTTCTTTTGTAACTCAAGCTCATACAATTTCGCTTTTAACTGCTTCATGGCTTGATCTTTATTTTTGTGTTGAGAACGATCGTTTTGACATTGCACGACAATCCCACTTGGCATGTGAGTAATACGCACCGCACTTTCAGTTTTATTGACGTGCTGACCACCCGCACCGGATGCTCGGTAAACATCAATACGTAAATCTGCCGGATTGATTTCAATATCAATATCGTCATCAATTTCAGGATAAACGAAAGCCGCTGCAAACGATGTATGACGTCGATTATTAGAGTCGAATGGACTTTTACGCACTAAACGATGAATACCGGTTTCCGTACGTAACCAACCGAAAGCATATTCGCCACTAACACGAATGGTCGCTGATTTTAAACCTGCCACATCGCCATCAGAGACTTCCATTAACTCCGTTTTAAAGCCTTTGCTTTCAGCCCAACGAAGGTACATGCGAAGTAACATTTCCGTCCAGTCTTGCGCTTCTGTACCACCAGAACCTGCTTGTAAATCGACATAACAATCACATGCGTCATGTTCACCGCTAAACATGCGTCGGAATTCTAATTTTGCGAGTTGTTGTTCAAGCTCATCTAATTCAGCAACAGCCTCATTGAAGGTTTCTTCATCTTCCGCTTCAACGGCTAATTCAAGCAGCCCTTCAACATCTTCTAAACCTTGTTCTAAATTTTTGATGGTATCAACCACTTGTTCAAGTGAAACACGTTCTTTCCCAAGCGCTTGGGCTTTTTCAGGCTCGTTCCACACATCGGGTTGTTCTAATTCGGCATTAACCTCTTCTAAACGCTCAACTTTTGCGTCGAAGTCAAAGATACCCCCGAAGCACAGAAGTGCGCTCGGAAAGGTCGGCGATTTTGTTTTTGATTGGATTGATTTCAAACATAATGATTAAGTTTTTAAGCTAAATTGGAGATGGAATTATAAAGGATATGCTTAGGGTTGGGTAGATTATAGAGAAACAAAAAACCTTATTTATTTTTAAAATAAATAAGGTTTAAGTATGATTAAAAAGAATTAAATTATTCCTCAGAAGGGAATTTTTCTTCTAATTGATCTGCTAATTTGTCAATAGCATCATCTTTTTGGTTTGCTTTTGCAACAGCTTCAGGAACTTTACCAGCATTGTCAAGAGATGGTGATTTGACTTGAGACAAAATTAGTTGGGCCACTTCTTTTTCAGCATCTACGTATTCTTTATACATAGAAACAAGCGGTGAAACTTCTTCAGTTTTAATGCCCAATGCTTCTAATTCAGCTACATTTTCTGCTGCTTGTTTATCAAATGCTGCAACAGCCGCTTCAGTTTCAGTTGCATTGCTATTTGCAGAAGCAACAGAAATTGCATCAAAACGAGCTTCAAGTTTTTTACTCGCTGTTTCTTCCCACGCTTGAAACTTTTTCACTTCTTCAGCTTGTTGAGATGCAGCAAATGCACTGATAGAAGTGAAAGTTAATGCTGCGATAGCTGTCATTTTTAATAAATTTTTCATTGAGATAACCTCTTTTGAATAAAATAAAATTTGTACCCCTACATGGGTACGTTGCGCATTGTAAAAAAATGTAGTGATTTCGTCAACTATTTAATTGAGGTTTTTAGTTGGTTATTTTTTTAGGAATAACAATTTTGCATAAATCCTCATTTACTTTATAATTTGCGCTTATTTTCATAAATTTAGGAACAAAGAAATATGAAGAAATTACTCACCGCACTTTTAATCACTGCTTCTGCCACTGCAATGGCGAGTGATGCTGAGATTAAATCGAAATTACAAGCATTAGGTGCGAAAAATATTGAAGTGAAAGATTCACCGGTAAAAGGCCTTAAAACAGCTGTGACTGATCAAGGCATTTTATATGTGAGCGAAAATGGTCAATATGTTCTGCAAGGCAAAATGTATGAATTAACAAATAAAGGCCCGGTTGATGTGGCAGGTAAACTTTTAGTGGATAAAGTGAATGCGTTAAAAAACGAAATGATTATTTATCCTGCAAAAAATGAAAAATATGTAGTGACCGTATTCATGGATATTACTTGTCATTATTGCCATCTCCTTCATCAACAAGTGAAAGAATATAATGATTTAGGTATTACTGTTCGTTATCTTGCATTCCCGCGTGCTGGAATGAATGAAACCGCTCGCCAAATGGAAGCAATTTGGACATCGAAAGATCCTGTATTTGCATTGAACGAAGCTGAAAAAGGTAACTTACCGAAAGAATTAAAAACACCTAATATTGTGAAAAGACATTATGATTTAGGTGTACAACTCGGTGTGCAAGGTACGCCAAGTATTGTGACTTCAACAGGTGAATTGATTGGGGGATATTTAAAACCCAAAGATTTATTAGCTGCCTTGAAGGAATCAGCACAATAATTTTTAGTAGTGAGGGCGTATTGTATACGCCCTTTAAATATTCATATCATCAAAGCACATATCAAATGTTCCTTTAGGTGATAATTTTAAATAACAAAACACCGTGAAAAAACTCATCAAACGTCGTGAAATTCCTGCCGGAAATCCTGTTTCAGATAATGCATTACTCGATCGTCTCTATCGTTCTCGCCATATTAAAAATAGCCAAGAATTAGACCGCACTTTGCAATCAATGCTGAATCCCAATCAATTACATGGTATTCAACACGCCGTGAGCTTATTGGTTGAAGCTTATCAACAGCAACAAAAGATTGTTATCGTCGGCGATTTTGATGCAGATGGAGCAACGAGTACGGCGCTTTCAGTATTAGCTTTGCGTATGCTGGGCTTTACTGATGTAGAATATCTGGTGCCGAATCGTTTTGAGCAAGGCTATGGTTTGAGTGTACCTGTTGCTGAGATGGCAATGGAAAAAGGCGTACAGTTATTAATGACGGTGGATAACGGGGTATCGTCTTTTGAGGGCGTGGCGTATTTAAAAGAGCAAGGTGTGAAGGTGTTGATTACCGATCATCACTTGCCACCAGAAATACTGCCGAATGCTGATGCTATTGTTAATCCAAATTTGCAACAATGTGATTTCCCCTCAAAATGTTTAGCCGGTGTGGGTGTGGCGTTTTATTTAATGCTCGCTTTACGAGCCAAATTTCGCGAGTTGGGTATTTTTACGGCTGAAACACAGCCTAATTTTACTGAATTACTGGATTTAGTCGCGCTCGGCACGATTGCAGATGTCGTTCCCCTTGATCAAAATAACCGTATTTTAGCCCATCAAGGCTTGATGAGAATTCGTGCGAAACGTTGTCGACCAGGCATTATTGCTCTCGCTGAAGTCGCTAATCGAGAAATCGAAAAACTTTGCTCGGCGGACTTGGGCTTTGCGATTGCACCCCGTTTAAATGCTGCGGGCCGATTAGATAATATGTCTGTCGGTGTGGAGTTATTACTTGCAGAAAGCATGCAAGAAGCAAGAGCCCAAGCCTTAGATTTGGACAGTTTAAATCAAGCTCGAAAAGAAATTGAGCAAGGCATGAAGTTAGAGGCCTTAGAAATTTGCCGAAATCTCACCGCACTTTCTGATGAATTACCGATGGGAATCGCCTTATTCCAGCCAGATTGGCATCAAGGCGTATTAGGTATTGTGGCTTCTCGAATCAAAGATCAATACCATCGACCTGTTATTGCTTTTGCACAAGATCAAGAAGGTATTTTAAAAGGTTCTGCGCGTTCAATTGAAGGCTTGCATATGCGCGATGTATTAGAGCGTATTCATTCCCAACATCCGGATATGATTTTAAAATTTGGTGGTCATGCCATGGCAGCAGGATTAAGCATTAAAGAAAGCTTTTTCCCTGATTTTCAAAAGATTTTTAATCAAACAGTGCAAGATTGGTTAAATGAAGATCAATTACAAGGTGTGATTTGGACGGATGGTGAACTTCAAGCAAATGAATTTAGTATTGAAACGGCAGAAGTGATAAAATCTGGCGGACCTTGGGGACAAGCTTTTCCTGAGCCTGTTTTTGATGGTGAATTTAAAATTTTTGAGCAACGTGCTATCGGGCAAAATCAAAATCATTTAAAAATGCTCGTAGAGCCTAAAAATGGTGGTCCATTATTAGATGCCATTGCGTTTAATATCGATACTCGGTATTATCCCGATTTATCGATTAAGCAGGCAAAATTTGCTTATAAGTTAGAAATTAATGAGTTTCGTGGAAATCGAAACCTCCAATTATTAGTCGATTATATTGAACCAATTGGTTAATTTATGAAAAAAGTTTGGCAGAATAAATTATTGAAAGGATCCTTTGCAATGATATTGCTGAGTGTGACAAATGTCGCATTCGGTGAAGTCAATGCAAAGGATTTTTCTGTCAAAAATTCACCGCACTTACCGCCAGCAAATGTGGCACAGTTTGAAGATGGTCGAGATTATTTTTCATATCAAGAACCCATTGAACAAGCTAAAAGAAGCGATCGTAAAATTCCGATCCAATTTTTCTTTGATTACGACTGCCGAGTTTGCTCTTCAGCCCAAGATATTTTGCAACTTTATAGCCAAATTCGTCCTAATAAAGTGGCGTTAGAAGAGCATCCAGTCGCCACAAATGAAGCTAAATTTTCAGCCACAATATTCTATACATTACAGCGTTTAAAAGTGGGCGAGCTGTCAGATGTGCTGTTATTTGAAACCTCTGAAAAAGCACGCTATACCGAATTATCCACATTAGATAAGATGCGTGAATGGGTTGTCTCACAAGGGATTAGTAAAGCTGAATTTAATAAAGTCGTCCATTCCAAAGAAGTGAAAGAGGATGTGAGTAACGCCATTTATTTGACAGAAGAATATGGTGTCTTTACTTTCCCTTATGTGGTTGTGGATGGAAAATATGTTCTCACCGCGAGTACGCTGTATAACGATGATTATGGCGTAGCAGTATTAGATTTCTTAGTGAATAAACTCGAACAAGAAAGGAAAAAATAATGAAAATCGGGATTGTTGGCGCAATGGCGCAAGAAGTGGAAATTTTATCCCAATTAATGACAGATAAAAAAGAAGTAAAAGTGGCAAGTGCGGTCATTTTTGAAGGCAAAATTAATGGCAAAGAGGTCGCATTATTGCAATCTGGGATTGGTAAAGTTGCGGCAGCTATTGGTACTACCGCTTTATTACAATTGGCTAAACCGGATGTGGTTTTAAATACCGGATCGGCAGGCGGTGTTGCAAAAGGCTTAAAAGTAGGAGATATCGTTATTTCCGATGAAACCCGCTATCACGATGCCGATGTGACGGCATTTGGCTATGAAAAAGGGCAGTTACCCGCAAATCCAGCGGCTTTCCTTTCAGATAAACAATTAGCCGATTTAGCCGATGAAATTGCACAGTCACAAGGACAAAATGTAAAACGTGGTTTAATTTGCTCGGGTGATAGCTTTATTAATAGCGAAGAAAAAATTGCTCAAATTAAAGCGGATTTCCCCAATGTGACAGCAGTAGAAATGGAAGCAACCGCGATTGCGCAAGTTTGTCATGCCTTTAACGTACCTTTTGTGGTTGTTCGAGCTATTTCTGATGCAGGAGATGGCGAAGCAAGTATGTCATTTGAAGAATTTCTCCCACTTGCAGCAAAACAATCCTCTGCATTAGTATTGGGCATGATAGAAAGATTATAAAGGGTAATGTATGGGTATGATTATCACCGTTGATGGTCCAAGTGGGGCTGGGAAAGGAACGCTTTGTTACGCATTGGCAGAAAAATTAGGTTTTACCTTATTAGATAGTGGTGCGATTTATCGCGTGACGGCATTGGCTGCGCTGAAACGTCATGCAGACTTAACCGATGAAGAAGGATTAGCGGAGTTAGCGCGTCATTTAGATATTCAGTTCATTCCAAAGAATGGAGAAGTCAATGTGCTTCTTGGTGGGATGGATGTGAGTCATTTAATCCGTACGCAAGAAGTGGCGGAGGCTGCATCAAAAGTGGCGGTTTTCCCAAAAGTGCGGTCAGCTTTACTGCAACTTCAGCAGGATTTTGGTAAAAATGATGGCCTGATTGCTGATGGTCGAGATATGGGAACCGTGGTTTTCCCGAATGCACAAGTTAAACTGTTTTTAGATGCAAGTGCGGAAGAACGTGCAAAAAGACGTTATAAACAGTTGCAAAATAAGGGAATTAATGGTAACTTTGCACAGATTTTAGCCGAGATACAAGAACGCGATTTTCGCGATAGAAATCGTGAGGTTGCGCCATTGAAACCGGCTGATGATGCTTTATTGTTAGATAGTACAACATTGAGTATTGATGAAGTCATTGCTCAAGCGTTAGCTTATATTCAACAAAAAGCGTCAATTTCGATTTAACTGTTTATTCAAGGAAGAATAGACATTTATCCTCAACCCCGCATTTTATGGATCTTAATGTGGATGTTATTAACTTAAATTAAGAAGATTATTTATATGTCAGAATCTTTTGCTCAACTCTTTGAAGAATCATTAAAAGGCCTTGAAACCCGTCAAGGTTCAATCGTTAGCGGTACTGTTGTTGCTATTCAAAAAGGCTTTGTACTTGTTGATGCAGGCTTAAAATCTGAATCTGCAATTCCTGTTGCTGAATTCCAAAACGCTCAAGGTGAACTTGAAGTTAAAGTTGGCGACACAGTAAACGTAGCTTTAGATGCAGTTGAAGATGGTTACGGCGAAACTAAACTTTCTCGTGAGAAAGCAGTTCGTCACGAATCTTGGATTGAATTAGAAAAAGCTTACGAAGAAAAAGCGACCGTTATCGGTTTAATCAACGGTAAAGTGAAAGGCGGTTTCACAGTTGAGTTAAACGGTGTTCGTGCATTCTTACCAGGTTCATTAGTTGATACACGTCCTGCACGTGAAGCTGATCACCTACTTGGTAAAGAATTAGAATTCAAAGTAATCAAATTAGATCAAAAACGTAACAACGTTGTTGTTTCTCGTCGTGCAGTGATCGAATCTGAAAACAGCCAAGAACGTGAACAAATCCTTGAGAACCTAGCTGAAGGTTCAGAAGTTAAAGGTATCGTTAAAAACTTAACTGACTACGGTGCATTCGTAGATTTAGGTGGCGTTGACGGTTTATTACACATCACTGATATGGCGTGGAAACGTGTTAAACACCCAAGCGAAATCGTGAATGTAGGCGACGAAGTAACTGTTAAAGTATTAAAATTTGACAAAGATCGTACTCGCGTATCTTTAGGCTTAAAACAATTAGGTCAAGATCCTTGGGTTGCTATCGCTGAAAACCACCCAGTAAACAGCAAATTAACTGGTAAAGTAACTAACTTAACTGACTACGGCTGTTTCGTTGAAATCTTAGATGGTGTTGAAGGTTTAGTTCACGTTTCTGAAATGGATTGGACTAACAAAAACATCCACCCATCTAAAGTTGTAAGCTTAGGCGATACAGTTGAAGTTATGGTATTAGAAGTTGACGAAGAACGTCGTCGTATTTCTTTAGGTTTAAAACAATGCAAACCTAACCCATGGACTCAATTCGCTGAAACTCACAACAAAGGCGACAAAGTTACTGGTAAAATTAAATCAATCACTGATTTCGGTATTTTCATCGGTCTTGAAGGTGGCATCGACGGTTTAGTTCACTTATCTGACATTTCTTGGAATGTTGCAGGTGAAGAAGCCGTTCGTAACTACAAAAAAGGCGACGAAGTTTCTGCAGTAGTATTAGCAGTAGATGCAGTGAAAGAACGTATTTCTTTAGGTATCAAACAACTTGAAGATGATCCATTCAACAACTTCGTAGCAATCAACAAAAAAGGTGCAGTAATTTCTGCAACTGTTGTTGAAGCTGACGCTAAAGGTGCTAAAGTTGAATTAGCAGGTGGCGTTGAAGGTTATATCCGTGCAGCAGACTTAACAAACGAAGTTGCAGCAGGTGATGTAGTTGAAGCGAAATACACTGGTGTTGATCGTAAAGCACGTATCGTTCACTTATCTGTAAAAGCGAAAGATCAAGCTGAAGAAGCCGCTGCAGTTGCAAACGTGAATAACAAACAAGAAGATGTTGCTATTCCAAACGCAATGGCTGAAGCTTTCAAAGCAGCTAAAGGTGAATAATTAATTCACATAAATAAGGCTGGGTCATTGACTCAGCCTTATTACTACCAGCTATAATTAACAAGGATTTAGCGGTAATTTATTATGAACTAATGCATTACCTGTAAGTCTTAATAACAAGTTTAAGTATAAATTTAAAGGAGAGTTGACGATGACTAAATCTGAACTAATTGAAAATCTATCAACAAAGCACCCAACTTTATCCGCAAAAGAAGTAGAAGGTATTGTAAAGGATATTCTTGAACTCATTGCACAATCTTTAGAAGAAGGTAATCGTATTGAAGTGCGTGGTTTTGGTAGCTTCTCTTTACACCATCGTCAACCAAGAATTGGTCGTAATCCTAAAACGGGTGATTCTGTAAAATTAGATGCTAAATCTGTACCGCACTTTAAAGCAGGTAAAGAATTAAAAGATCGCGTAAATGTTTTTGCTTAAACATTCAATCGATATCAATAAAACGACACTTAGGTGTCGTTTTTTATTACAAATTTTGGCATAATGAAACTATTCTTAACAAGGAGATTGTGATGATTAAATATATTCTCGGACTCATTATTGTGCTAGCTATCGTAATCGTTGCGGTAACTATAGGGGCGAATAATGATCAAGTAATCACCTTTAACTACATTGTTGCTGAAAGCCAATTCCAACTTTCAACGCTAGTTGCGATTTTATTTGGTTTTGGATTAATTTCAGGTTGGTTAATTACTGGAGTCTTCTACTTAAAATTAAAATTCGAAAATATGTCGTTAGCGCGTCAAGTTAAACGTCAAACATTACAAATTAACGAATTAACGACTACTCGCGATAAGGCAGTATAATGCTTGAATTACTCTTTCTGCTTCTGCCAATAGCCGCCGCTTACGGTTGGTATATGGGGCATCGGAGTGCCAAGAAAGATCAGGAAGATATTAGTAATAAACTCTCCCGTGATTATGTCACGGGGGTCAATTTTTTACTTTCTAATCAAACGGATAAAGCCGTTGATTTGTTTCTTGATATGTTGCAAAAACAAGAAACAGAAAATGAAATTGAAAGCGACTCACAATTTGAAGCGGAGCTAACGCTCGGTAATCTTTTCCGTTCTCGAGGCGAAGTGGATCGTGCTTTACGCATTCATCAAGCTCTCGATCGTAATCCCAATTATTCTTTCGAACAAAAATTATTAGCTAAACAGCAACTTGCCAAAGATTTCATGACAGTCGGTTTTTATGACCGTGCTGAAGCGCTTTACATCATTATGGTGGATGAACCAGAGTTTGCAGAAAATGCACTGCAACAGCTTTTGGTGATTTATCAAAAAACAAAAGAATGGAAAAAAGCCGTTAATATCGCAGAGAAACTTGCCAAGATCTCACCTAAAGAAAATAATGTGGAATTAGCACAATGTTATTGTGAATATGCCTTAAGCGGTGAACTTGAAAGTGCGGTCGAAAAACGCAGTATTTTACAAAAAGCGCTGAATGTATCTCCAACCAGTGTGAGAGCATCAATGTTGCTTGCTGATTTAGAAATGGCTAATAAAAACTATCGTCAAGCCATTCACTTTTTAGAGAATATTCTTGATCAAAATCCAATTTATATTGGTGAAGTGCTGAAAACGCTCAAATATTGTTATGATGAATTAGGAGAGAGAGATAACTTTGAGTTATTTCTAATTCGAGCCAGTCAGCAGGTTAACAATACGAAAGTCGATTTAATGTTAGCAAGTGTGATTGAAGAGAAAGATGGTAAGAGTGCTGCACAATCAAAACTTTATCAGCAGTTAACAAAACATCCGAGTACATCTATTTTCCACCGTTTTATTCAATTCCAAATTGATGATGCAGAGGAAGGGCGAGGTAAGGAAAGCTTAATTTTGCTACATAAAATGGTCGGTGAGAGAATTAAGCAAGGCTTTGGTTATCGTTGCTCAAATTGCGGTTATCAAACCCATAAATTAATGTGGAATTGTCCTTCTTGCAAACAGTGGGAATCCATCAAACCAGAACATAATTAATTGACACAGTGAGGTAAAATTATGAATAGCAAAGTAATCGTTGCATTGGATTACGAAACGGAAGCACAAGCGCTATCCCTCGTGGATCAAATTGATCCAAGCTTATGCCGTTTAAAAGTGGGTAAAGAAATGTTTACTACACTGGGAACAAATTTCGTTAAGCAATTACACGAGCGTCAATTTGATGTTTTCCTCGATCTTAAATTTCATGATATTCCTAATACTGTGGCAAGAGCAGTGCGTTCTGCGGCTGATTTAGGTGTATGGATGGTTGATGTCCATGCTAGTGGTGGTCTGAAAATGATGGAAGAGGCGAAGAAAATTCTCGAGCCTTATGGAAAAGATGCGCCTTTATTAATCGCAGTAACGGTATTGACCAGTATGGAAGATTTGGATTTATTACAAATCGGTATTAACTCTTCACCACTTGAACATGTATTACGTCTTGCGAATTTAACCCAGCGAGCAGGATTAGATGGCGTCGTTTGTTCACCACAAGAAGTGGAGATTTTACGTAATACTTGTGGTCCTGATTTTAAATTAGTTACACCGGGGATTCGTCCAATTGGAAGTGATTTTGGCGATCAACGTCGTGTGATGACTCCTGCTGCGGCTATCCGTTCTGGTTCTGATTATTTGGTGATTGGTCGCCCAATTACTCAAGCTGAAAATCCAGCAGAAGTGCTTCGTTCAATTAATGCCTCAATTTCGTAATATGACAGAGAGTACTTTAGTTTATTCTACCGAAGTAGGTAGAATTAAAGAGCAAAAGCAGCCAGTACAACGCCCTAAAGGTGATGGTGTGGTTCGCATCCAAAAACAAACCAGTGGTCGAAAAGGCGCAGGCGTTTCAGTGATTACAGGGTTAGATTTAGCTGATGATGAATTGAAAAAGTTAGCGGCTGAACTTAAAAAGCGTTGTGGTTGCGGTGGTTCAGTTAAAGACGGCAATATTGAGATTCAAGGCGAAAAACGTGATTTACTAAAACAACTTTTAGAACAAAAAGGGTTTAAAGTAAAATTAGCGGGTGGCTAAGATAAAACAAAAAATCCATCTTCAATTGAAGATGGATTTTTTTATGATTAACTTTCCAGGAAGTCTGGTTGGTAAGCAAAGAAAATTGCCCCCAAGAAACTTAATACAGCAAATGCCAGAAATACATTATTTGGATTTGTAGCTTTGCGACTAAAATATTTAGCTGAGAAGAAGATATAAAGCACAAGCATGATGATTTTCATGATGAGCCAGCTTTGTAACTGATAACCGACCAAGAAGAAAATCGTTAAGCCACTCGCAATTAAAAGTGTATCAACTAAGTGCGGTAAAATTTTTAGCAGTTTAATCGCTCGCCAATCTTTCCCACTTAATTGCATTCCCCCACGGATAATTAATAATCCTAAACTTAAAAATGCACAAACAATATGCAAATAAACTAACATAATCACTCCAGATGTAAAAGGAAAGTGCGGTCAAAAGTGACCGCACTTTAATTTCTTATTTTGCAATACGCTTATATTTAATACGATGTGGTTGTGTTGCGGCTTCACCTAAGGTTTTCTTTTTCCACTCTTCGTAGTCTGAGAAGTTACCTTCGTAGAACGTCACTTTACCTTCATCACCGTAATCTAAAATATGAGTTGCAATACGGTCTAAGAACCAACGGTCATGGGAAATCACCATTGCACAACCAGGGAATTCTAAGATCGCATTTTCTAACGCACGTAAAGTTTCAACGTCTAAGTCATTGGTCGGTTCGTCCAATAACAGTACGTTACCACCACGTTGTAGAAGTTTAGCTAAGTGTAAACGACCACGTTCACCACCCGATAATTCGCCCACACGTTTTTGTTGATCTACGCCTTTGAAGTTGAAGCGTCCAACATACGCACGGCTTGGAATTTCAAAGTTACCAATAGTGAGAATATCTTGTCCGTTAGACACTTCTTCCCATACGGTTTTCTTATCATCCATTGAGTCACGGAACTGATCGACAGAGGCAAGAACCACAGTTTCACCCATTGTAATTGAGCCGCTATCTGGTTGTTCTTGACCTGAAAGCATACGGAATAGGGTAGATTTACCCGCACCGTTCGCGCCAATAATACCCACGATAGCCCCTTTTGGAATGCTGAATGATAAATCATCAATTAAAGTGCGGTCGCCGTAAGATTTGGTGAGGTTTTGCACTTCGATCACTTTATCACCTAAACGTGGACCAGGTGGAATAAAGAGCTCATTGGTCTCATTACGTTTTTGGTATTCGCCAGAGTTCAATTCATCAAAGCGCGCCATACGTGCTTTGCTTTTCGCTTGACGGCCTTTCGGATTCTGACGAACCCATTCTAACTCTTTCGCAATCGATTTTTGACGTGCGTTTTCAGTGGCTTGTTCTTGTTCTAAGCGTTTCTCTTTTTGCTCTAACCAAGAAGAGTAGTTACCTTCCCAAGGAATACCTTCACCACGGTCAAGCTCTAAGATCCAACCCGCAACGTTATCTAAGAAGTAACGGTCGTGGGTAATCGCCACAACGGTACCTTCGTAGTCATGTAAGAAACGCTCTAACCATGCTACAGATTCTGCATCTAAGTGGTTGGTTGGCTCGTCTAATAAGAGCATGTCTGGTTTTTCGAGTAATAAGCGGCAAAGTGCAACACGACGACGTTCGCCCCCTGATAAATGCTCAATTTTGGCATCCCAATCCGGTAAACGTAATGCATCTGCTGCACGTTCTAATTGGTTATCTAAATTATGCCCATCATGTGCTTGAATAATGGCTTCAAGGTTCGCTTGTTCAGCCGCGAGTTTATCGAAATCCGCATCAGGATCGGCATAAAGTGCATAAACCTCATCTAAACGGGTAAGCGCAGTTTTCACTTCAGAAACAGCTTCTTCGACTGCTTCACGCACGGTTTGTTGCGGATCAAGTTTTGGTTCTTGTGGAAGATAACCAATTTTGATACCAGGTTGTGGACGAGCTTCACCTTCGAACTCTTTATCCACGCCCGCCATAATGCGTAAGAGGGTTGATTTACCCGCACCATTTAAGCCTAGAACCCCGATTTTGGCACCAGGGAAAAAGCTTAAAGAAATATCTTTCAAAATATGACGCTTCGGCGGCACGACTTTGCCGACACGATGCATCGTATATACAAATTGCGTTGACATAATTTTCTCGATGTTATGAATAAAAGTGCGGTTATTTTACTTGATGTTTAGGGAATAAGCTATTTGAAAGGCAAAAAAAACCACCCGTATAGGGTGGTAGGAAAGTAGTTTAGCTATATTTATGATTATTTTATTTAGGAACTTTATGAATATCAAGCAATCACTTGACGAAACAGATAGTACATAAATTTCAGCTATAAGGGAAATGAGAATGAATAATTTGTTGATACAAATCAAGAAAATCACAGGATTTTTTATGTTTCGACCGATTTTTATCAATATTGATTAGGAACTGCTTGTGATAAAATCTGTCTATTCAATTCATTTAGCCCACTTTATTCTCATTTATGTTTAAAAAATTACTCCTTGGATTATCGCTAATTTCTCCTTTTTCGGTTCTCGCACATCCTCACGCCTTTATTGATATGCAAACCAAACCGTTAGTGAAAGATAATCAATTAATTGGTTTTTCGACTCAATGGTTACTGGATGAAGCCAGTTCTTCAGCCGTATTGTATGATGTGATGCAAGCGAAAGGCGATAAAGTCGCTAAACAAAAACTCATTGATGAAGTGATGGCGAATGTCGTAAATGAACATTACTTTAGTTATGTCTTTGATAAAGAAAATCATAAAATCAAATATAAAAAACAGCCTGAGAATTATGGGATGAATATTAAAGGCAATAATGTGGAATATTATTTGGATTTTCTTTTGGCTCAGCCACAGGAGTTAAAAGATAATGAGTTTACCTTGATGACTTATGACAGTACCTATTATGTGGCAATGCGTTATGCTGAAATAGGTAAAAGAGCGGTTGATTTTTCGGCGCTTCCTAAGAATTGCAAAGGGGAAGTGCTCGAACCTAATGTGGATGAAAAAATTAAATCCTACGCTTCATCATTGGATAAATCTCAAAAAAATGAAGATGATTCTCTTGGTGTATTGTTTGCACAGAAAGTGAAAATTAAATGTGAATAAAAAATGAAGCTAAAACTGACCGCACTTTTTATCGGCTTATTGGTGATTATTTTCGCCTTATTACCTTGGCTTTTTGTGCAAGTAGCCGATTGGCAAAAAGCCTTTAATCAGCTGATTTCTGAAAATCTACACCAGATTCAAGCTCATTCATCTACTGCAGGATTGTGGTTAATTTTTGCCGCCTTTTCTTATGGTGTATTACACGCATTGGGACCAGGACACGGAAAATTTATTATTGCAGGCTATCTTTCTACGCATGAAAGCCAGCTTAAAACGAGTGTACGCTTAAGTTTACTTTCCTCTTTAATGCAGGGCTTTGTCGCAGTTGCAGCAACCTCCATTGTGGTGGTGATACTTAATCTTTCCTCTAAATATTTTAAACTTAGTCAGTTATGGCTGGAACGTAGCGCACTCATTTTATTATTGTTGTTAGGACTTTATTGGATTGCTCAAGGTTTGAAAGGCTTAAAGAAAAAACAATCTTTTCGTATCACATCGATTCAATCATTACCAAAACAGATTGGAACAGCTTCGCCTTTTCGATATGAGCAAGGAAAAGTAAGCCAAACACAGTGTAGCTGTGGGCATCAACATTTACCCAATCATCAACAGCTTAAGCAATCAGGTGATTTAAAATCTCAACTCTTAGTGATTTTAACCATTGGTATGCGACCGTGTAGTGGTGCTATTTTTGTGCTTTTTCTTGCTTATATGCTGGATCTGTATTGGTGGGGAATTTTAGCCACGTTTGCCATGTCTTTGGGTACGGGTTTAATGCTTTCGCTTTTTGCAGCGTTAGTACGCTATGCGAGAAATGTCGCAACTCGCTTAGGCCATTGGTATGGTTTAGCGGGTTCTAATCAAAAAGGCGAAGCCATGATCAAATGTATTGCGGGTGCAATTATGATCTTTTTTGCACTAAGCTTGTTATATGGCACGATGGGGGTTGTAACAGGTGGCGCAGTCTTATTCGGTGGATAAAGAAAAGGGCAGCGTTTGCTGCCCATTTATTTGAAAATAGATTATTCAACCCAAGTGACGATTTCTTCAATTGGTCTACGAGATTTTTTAGTAATGTCTCTCGCGCGATAACCAAATGTTGCGGCCACGGATACGCCCCATTCATTTGGATCAAAGAGACCTTCAGCGGCTAAAACTTCATTCATTTTATCGTAGTTAAAGCCTTCAATCGGGCAAGAATCTACACCGATAGCGGCAGCACCAGTTAGCATATTGGCTAAGGCAATGTAGGTTTGTTTACTTGTCCAGTCAAATAATGCACGCTCGCTTTCAGCGGTTTTCATTTCAACTTCTTGTAAGCCTTTATATTTTTCCAAGGCTTTTTCTAATTGCTCGCCTTGTAAACCTCTACGCACCGCAACATCACGGAAGAAAGGCGTGTCATATCGAGCATTTTTCTTCGCAAGAATGATCACTAAATGACTACAATCATCTAATTGATATTGCATGCCCCAGCTAAAAGGTTTGAGCTTATCGCGTAATGCTTTATTTTGAATAACTAAGAACTTCCATGGCTCAGAACCGACTGAGCTTGGTGATAAACGAGCAAATTCTAAAATTGCCGCGAAATCTTCTTGGCTAATTTTTTTATTCGGATCGTAATAACGTGTTGAACAGCGATTTTCGAATACTTGAAGCATTTGTTCGCGTGTAATTTGACTCATGTTTTCTTCCTCTTACATTATCTAATTTATGATCTTTTGACCGCACTTTAGCGCTCTTTCCAATATCCAATCCACTCTTTGAGTAATTGCATATTTTTCGTAATCGCGCCACCTTGCGGAATAAAATGCATCATATTAAGCCCATAACTGTCTGGTGTAATACCTTCACCTACACTCGCAGGTAACACATCAAAGCCTTGTTGTTGGAACAATAATTTTGCACGTTGCATATGCCATTCATTAGTGACTAAAATAATTTTATGAATGCCTTCTTTTTCCAATATCTGTTTGGTGAAAAGGGCATTTTCTTTCGTAGTGAGTGCTTTAGGTTCAATCCATTTGGTAGGCACATTAAAGAAATTTTGTAGCTCTTCTGCGGCGATTTTTGCCTCAATAGCGCCTGTTGGACTAGCCCCTGTAATTAATAATGGCAAGTGGGTTTCTTTTTGCAAGAATGCTGCATAGCGTAAGCGTTCAAGTTGAATAGCGGTCGAAGCTAATGGTGCGTAAAGTTCTTTGCTATCACGCAAGCCACCGCCAAGTAAAACAATCGCTTGCGCTTGTTGATAATCTTGCAGTGTTAAATGATCTTCAGTGATGAGGCTATCTTTAAGTACTTGTGCGGTGTAAGGGATACTTAAAAGATAGAGTAGTGAGAAACCAAGTGCGGTCGAAATTCGGCTTAATTTTTTGAAATTGAATTTAGCTAGAATAAGTGAAAGTCCCCATAAAATTAAAATATTAAATGGGGGGAGAATCATCGCGGTAATGAGTTTTTTCAATTCAAACATTATTTATCCAATTCAACGAAATCTAGCCCTTTTGTCCATAATTTCGCATAGCTACTATTTTTGCCATAAGAGTTATCGCAAACACGATTTGGAATTTCTAACAAGCAAGAGAAAATATGACCATGTAAGCGAGTAGTCGTCACTTTGTCGTTGGCTAAGAATACTTGCGCAACACGTTTTACAATGCGTTTAGTATAGGCATACCAAAATTGATGGCAAAGATCTTTCAGCCAATCTAAGCCAAATTTGTTCGCCATTTTACTGATTCGCCAGCTTAATGCTAAAACCACATCATCTTCTGTTGAGAGAATGTCTTCCCAGTCTTTTACATTACTGTTAGCAGGTAGTTGTGCGAGGATATTTTTCTCGATATCACTCGCTTCAATATCTTTACGTAAGAAGTAAAGTTGTTCACCCGTTGTGCCTTGCTTCGTTTCCATGGTGCCATAAAGCTGATGCGCCATATCGGGTGATAAATAAACATGATCAGAAAATTGTGCAAATAGATTCGCTGTTCTTTCGTCACGAGCCAGTAAATGGCAATCATTGTGGCTACGAAAAAGTGCGGCTGATTTTTGTAGATTTTCTTCGTACTTAAAATAAGCAGTTTGTGGCAGCACAATAATGCGATTATTTGGGAAATGTGTCACCATTTCTTCGCGAATTTTTTGATGCTGCGAATAAAGATCACCAAAGTTGCCGCCCCCATGTAAAAGAATGGTGGTGTTTGGTGTGATTTTTGCTTTGACTTCTTCAAGATCTAAATCGTACTCACAGCGTTTTAAGGTCACATTAATGTGGTGATCTTTGAAAAATTGTTCTGTACCGTGATAAATCAATAAATCGCCCACATTCAAATGAAGTGGGTAGTCGAAATAAAATACGTCGTTTTTATCTTTGATCAGTTCAATAATAGGATTCAGTTTGTTTTTTAAATCAATAAGGAGTTGATTCATTTTTTTACTCTTTTCTTTAAATAGCTAAACAAGAAATTTTTTTCTGCTGTGTTTAATCCGAAGATTAAAATGACACAGATTAATACCATTTCTAAAATGATGGATTGTCCAATAAATTCCAATAAAGAATAACTGCGAGTAGTATCGGATATATAGATGATACCTAATAGCAGGCCAAATACCACGCCGACATTCACTAAATATGAGACAAATTCTTTTTGGTTAAATTTAATTTTTTTATTAATAAAATATAATCGATAGATTTGTGAGATGACCATCGTACTAAATTTACCCACAAAGGCAAATACTGGATTATAACCTAGTGTGAACAAATAATAAGCCAATGGTACCGTACAAAGATCAATTAACGCCACGATGATATTGTATTGTTTTACGGTAGATGAGCCGATGGCTAATGCGCTCATCCAAAATGCGCCAGCCATTGCACTAATCAATAAGCAAGCAATAATGGCTTGTACAAGTTGTTCAGTATATTGCGGAAGATGATCGCCTAACCAAAATGTCAGTAAGGTATGGGGAAAATACAATACAGGTGCTGAGAGAATCGCCATTAAATAAAGTGAATATTTTGAAATACCAAGAATTAATTGGCGATTGCGATCGTAATCT
This sequence comes from uncultured Haemophilus sp., assembly GCF_937976265.1. Taxonomy (GTDB): domain Bacteria; phylum Pseudomonadota; class Gammaproteobacteria; order Enterobacterales; family Pasteurellaceae; genus Haemophilus_D. Next base: position 6,537 of record NZ_CALJRX010000072.1, on the reverse strand, counting down.
TTTGCGGCATAAGACTGAACCAACTGCGGATTAGCTGCCATTTGGAAATTATTCACAAAGCTATAAACGGCACCTTCTACTTGTGTCGCAATGGCGATAGCTGCGTTGACTGCGACACCAAAGAATAAGTTTGATACCATATTCAAACCTTGTGTTGACCCCACATAAGCAACTTGCCCCATAAGCATCCAACCTGAAAAACTCACCATTTCTTTGGTTTTGCTTAAATCTTTATATAAGCGGAAACGTGTGGCTTCTTTGAAATAATATTTAGTGAATAACACATAAAGAGAGAGCACGATTAAGCTGACTGAAAGCAATAAGCCGCCATAAGTAATCAACTTATCGTACTGTGTGATATGACTTAAGATAAAGACAGAGGTCAGTTTTAAGATGGTTTCACCTAATCCCAACCACGCATAGAATCCCATTTTCTCGTGGGCAACAATCATGGCATTGAATGGCACTTTGATAATTTCAACAAAGGCAATAATTAACGCTAATTGATAAACGATATTTGCGGCTTGCAAACGTTCAGCGGGGATAACTAATTTGTGATTTAAAAACCATAAGCCTATAGTTTCGGCTAAAACCAATACGATAAAAATAATGAGTAGGTGATTTAAGATACTAATATTAAAGACTTTATTGACACGTTGAATGTCATTCGAGGCTTTTTCTACGTTAATAAAACGCTGAGTGGTGGCGGTCATTGTGCCATTAAAAAAGGAAAATAAGACCACGACACCCATCACAATGTTATAGATACCAAAATCTTCTACACCCAAAACCTGTAATACCACACGAGAGATATACAGCATAGCTCCCATGTTGAAAAGCATTCGGATGTAAAGAAATAGCGTATTTTTTGCAATGGTTTTATTTGACATTGTGAAAATGGAATTAGAAAAATTGAGGGAATTATAGGGGGGATTGAGGTGCGTAGCAAGCCTTGAGAGACTTCTCTACATCTGAATCACGCTTAGTAAAAAGGAAAGGCTAAATATAAATTTAGCCTTTTGTTATTTATACGATGCAGACTGCTAAATCCAATTGTTTATTATGGAATTGATGCAATGTGCCACGATGACCTACACTCAGAATGATCATATTGGGTAACCGCTCTTTAATCGTTTTATAAAGGAGATACTCGGTTGGCTCATCAAGTGCTGATGTGGTTTCATCCAAAAAGACCACTTCAGGCTTCGTCAGTAAAATCCGAATAAATGCCACACGCTGCAATTCACCCGGTGACAAAATTGCTTGCCAATCGTTATCTACATCTAAGCTATGAAGATATTTATCCAAACAACAATCAGCCAGTGTTTTTTCCAATTCAGGATGATAAGGATCAATATCCGGATAGCAAATCGCCTCACGTAATGTGCCTTGTGGCATATAAGGACGTTGCGGTAAGAATAAACTGGTCACACAAGGATGTTCCACCAGACCAACTGTCTCAAAAGGATAAATTCCAGCCATTGCTTTTAATAGAGATGTTTTCCCCGTGCCGGAAGGACCTTGAATTAATAAAGCATCACCATTTTTTAATTCAATATTTAAGTTATTAAGCAATAATCTGCCTTGCTCATCTTTAATACCAAAGTTTGATAACGCAACACGGTTAGAACATTTCATAGGTTGATGAACCTCTAAATGATCTAATTCATCCAACTTAGTCATAAAACCATAAAGACGATTTAAACGTGCTTGGTAGAGCGTAAATTCTTCATAGAACAAACGGAAGAAGGAAAGTGCGGTCATTAATCGGTTAAATGCTTGCACAGTTTGGTGCATATCGCCCAGTTTAATTTGTCCTGTAAAAAAACGAGGGGCTTGTAGCATCAAAGGTAAGAGTTTCGCAACACGCGTGACGCTTCCATTAAAGCCGTCTAATCCCAACATTCTCAATACAATTGCCCAACGGTTATGAATGATTTGAGCAAATTTGTTTTTCAATAAATGTTGTTCTTGCTGTTCACCTTGATAGAACGCGATACTTTCCGCATTATCTCGCACTCGAATTAAAGAATAACGGTAGTCACCATTGAGTTTTTCTTTATTGAAGTTCAGCTTGATTAAAGGGTGACCAATCCAAACGGACATTAACGTTGCAAGGATAATAAAGGCATAAATAAAGAAAACGACGCCTTTTTCGATATTCAAGCCAAAAAGACTTAATATTCCAGAAAGTGACCAAAGAATGATGGTAAATTCAATGGTAGTCAAAATGGAATTAATCATACCGCGCACAATTTTAACGGTACTACTGATAAATTCACGTGCATCTTGTTCAATACGTTGATCAATATTATCGGGCAGATCTTTTTCGTATTTGAGGCGATAGTATTTTTTATTTTCTAACCATCGTTTAACCAGGACTTTATTCAAGCTTTCCAACCAACGAATTTCAAATACTTGTTGCAAGAAATAATCGGCGATGGAGTGGATAACTTGTACCAATACTAAGAGGGCGTTCAGTTTTGCAAAGAACCAAAACTTATCCGCATCTAATTCCTGCATTGAGCTATAAAGCCCATTATAGAAAAAAGAGTTGAGTACGCTGAAGCGCACTTCTAACAAAATCATGGTAAACAACACCAGTAGCATAACGATGATTTTGATGCTGTTACGGCGATTAATCGAAGGGGATGCAATATGCCAAAACTTCTGACCGAATGTAGTTTGCTTTAGTGCTATCATCACCACGCTAAAACATAAAATTACCCAGAAAAGTGCGGTCAAAATCCAGCTTAAACTTGAGTTAAGTTCAGTTTGCCAATTCATTGATTATCCATAAAGTAAAAAACGAAAAAAGGGCGAAATGATTCGCCCTCGTATTGCGCGCTCAATTAAAACTCAACTTTCGTGTTGAAGATAAATTCACGTCCATAACCTAATGCAACTGGGATCAATGTGTTTGTCGCGTTACCGGAAGTGGATGGATAGTAAGTTTTATTTGTTAAGTTTTTACCGTTAAGTTGGAAAGAGACTTTCTTGCCAGAGATTTTGGTATCGTAAGCAATAAAGGCATCATATACCACGGCATGAGGTAATTTGTATGCTTTTGTGTAATCACTTTTATAAGCATACCAAGAACCTAAATAACGAGCACCACCACCAACACGGATGTTACCAAAATCAAATTCACCTACGTTATAAGCTAGGAATAGAGAAGCTTGATGTTTTGGTACACCAGAAAGTTGTTGATTTACCGCATCAGGATAAAGCTCATTTTCAAGTGATTTTACTTTGGTGTAGGTATAGTTAGCTGCTACGCTTAGACTATCCGTAATTTGACCATTAAGATCAAATTCCACACCACGAGAACGTTGTTTGCCGACGATATTCAATTGCGCATTTGAACCAGAACCAACAGCCTCAGCCACATTACGTTTGTTGATATTGAATAAAGCAAGTGTCGCATTGAAACCTGAGTTTTCATATTTTGCACCAATTTCGAACGATTTACCTTGTTCTGGTTTTAAATCGCCGCTCACAGGTGTTGCCACACTCATTTGTGGACGGAAAGACTCCGAGTAGTTTGCAAAGGTTGCAATATGTGGCGTAAATTTATAGACGGCACCTAATTGATACAATAATTTACCATCGTGCTGATCGGTATTTCCGGTTTTTGTTAGATTTTGACCTTTTTTACAGTTTGCCGCATTTAAGCAATGACGTCCTGCAAATTGATCAAAATACTCATAACGTAAACCGCCCGTCATGATAAAGTTATCGGTAAAGTAGGCGGTATCTTGAATATAAACCCCAACGGTTTTGAGGTAGTTATATTGGTAGGCGTTGCCGTTACCGTTTTTATGTTCTGCAACAGGATTGGTATAGATTGGATTATCAATATTGATGTCCGAATTTGTAATACCTTGGTTATAAATAGGTCCAAGATCACGAATATTACGCATAGCATCAATACCGGCTACAAAGCGGTTAGCGATATCACCAATACCAAATTCACCAACGATATTTAATGTACCGCTATGAACGCGTTGATCACCTTGTTGCTGTTCAATTGCACGGCGGGCTTTACGCGTGTTGACATTGATATTCGTAATACGAGCTTGGTTATAGAAATATTTATAACGGGCATAGCTATAACCCGCATTTAATTTCCAACCATCACTTAATTTGTGCTCAATTTTGAAATCAATGTTATCGGTTTTTGCCGTGGTTTCATTATTTGGCTCATCTAAACGACGCGATACAGGAATATCCGGTAATGCATTCGTTGCCGTTAAAAGATTTGTACCCCGATCAAATGGCTCAAGAATATCTTTGTGTTCATAAGAAAGAAGCACTTTAGTTTTATCATTTTCCCAAGAAAGAGAGGGGGCGTAAGTCGTATTTTTCACTTTGCCAAAATTACGCCAGTAGTCTTTTTCTTGTTTGTCATAGATAAAGCGGTAAGCAAAACCATTTCCTAAGCCACCAGTAAAATCTAATTGTGTTCCCCACAGGCTATGATTACCTAAGGTTCCACCAACGACATAACGTGGCGTTTGTTGCGGTTTTTTAGTAATGATATTAACTACACCACCTGGATCTTGAATACCATAAAGTACCGATGCTGGTCCTTTTAAAACTTCAACGGTTTCAGTTGTCGCGCTAAAGTTTTTAGCTGGACCAGCTTGTAAACCGTTACGCATAATTGAGTTGTCACGGTTTCCACCAAAACCACGTTTTTGAATGGCGTCAAACATACCACCTAACGTATTCGCTTGACTCACACCACTGACGTTATAAAGCGCATCAATGAGTGATTCAGGTTTGCGATCTTCTAGTAGTTTAGTTGAAAGAATATTTACTGTGTTTGGCGTGTCGAATACTGGCACTTCAGCTTTTGATACGACAGATGTCCCTGTCGTTTGGTAACCATTTTGTTTAATCCCCGTATCTTGAACGTTAATTTGCTCAAGCGTCTCGGTGTTTGTATCTACGGTCTGCTCAGTTTCTGCAAACGTAGAAATGGAAAAACTGGTTAAAAGTGCGGTTGAAATAAGGCTTAATTTAAAATTCATAATCGCTTCCCAATAGGTAATAAAAGAGCCCAAAGTATAGCGAAAACGTTTACGCCGATCAATGCAAATTATTTTCATTTATATGTGTGATTTGTTCAGCAGAAAAGATTCATTCAAATTAAGCAGGGGATAAAAAGAAAAAATCCCAAGCTAAAAAGCTTGGGATTGCAATTATAGAAATTGTTTTTAAGGACAATGGAACATCTCTCGAGTATAATAACGATTGTTGGAAAGACGCCTGTATGGGCGTTAATAGAATTTCTTTTCATAAAATTCAGTTAATGCAACTAATTTATAAATTAGATTTCGTATTGCTGCTTTTTGTACTAATTCATCTTCAGAGAAAAGTTGATCTGTTGTTATCTTTTTAACATCTAGGAGTTCTGCCCTCGGATACTTAGTTTGATTTTTTAAGTTCTTTAATTGAGAACATTTACTTTGTAGTAATTTATGATTAGCTATCATTAAATGATAATCTGATTCGTTTTTTGCTGTGGATTTCTCTATTTTCATAGCATCATCAAATGTTTTTTGGCAAAGTTTTTCCAATTCATCTATTGCGTTGTTATACGTGCTATTGCGCGAATTTCGCCCACCAAGATAATAACTAATTGGAATACCTACAATAGAAACAATCAGAGATATGGTCGAGATAATGTCAGATGTTTGCATGCTATTTAGATGTTTTTTCTTTTGCTAATATTGCATCTTCTACGTAGCCTTTTATTTCGGGTATAAGGTCTGGGTCATCAAATGAAACTAAACGATTTACAATACCTCTCATTACACTAGGACTAATACCTTCTCTAATACAGCCTCCAAAAGACTCTTCTAAAAATGAAGAACCATAACCAGCTACGCCATCTAGATTTATAATCCAATCATCTCTTTCTTTTAATTTAGGAAGTAAAACATTTTCTCGGAATTCTTCACCGCTAGCAGCGCCTAAGTTTTTATATCTTGGGCCTGGGAAAATACTAAAATCTTTGATGTAAATTATATTGTTCATTAACTCTCACTCTCTGTAATGGGGATTATCCACTGAATAATAGTCCCATCTATTGAATATTTTGATTCTCTTAAGAAATCACGCTTCTCTTTTCCTAGATAAGTGTACTTTCCTCTATTGGAACGTATAATTAACTTGCTTCCTTTTGTCTTATCAATGAAAGACCGTATGTCAGCACCACCTTTTCCACGATATTCAAGCGCTGTTCTTGTTTCTTTTATTAATGTTGATGCTTTTATATAAGCAGAGTCAGTCGTGGCTTGGTCTGCTTTCAGTCCAATTTTTTTACGAAGTAAGCTCCATATTTTTGATAACAGGTCTGGCTCTTGTGTTATTTCAAGTGTATTTGGTATTCCGTGACCTAGATCACAAACAAATAACGATAATTTTCCTTCAATTATAGCTAATAGCATCCACCATCTCTTAAGAGGAAATTTGCGAGAGGTAGGTACTTTTTCACTGTAAGCATGTTCAACAGCATTTGCAACTGCT
>NZ_CALJRX010000071.1 GCF_937976265.1 uncultured Haemophilus sp. | reverse complement strand
AAAGTTAGATGTTCAAGAATTGGATGTTGATTTCTTAGTATTTTCAGGACATAAAATGCTTAGTGCAATGGGCGTTGGTGTACTTTATGGAAAATTTGATCTTTTAAAAGAAATGGATCCTTTCCTTTATGGAGGAGATATGATTGAATATGTTTATGAAGATTATTCAACATATCTTTTACCAGCTGGTCGTTTTGAAGCTGGAACACAAAATGTTGGAGCCGTTGCTTCACTTGGAGCTGCTATTGACTATCTTGAAGAATTAGGATTTGACTATATAGAAAAATTAGAAAAAGAGCTTATGGATTTTGCTTTTGAAGAAATGAAAAAGATAGATTTTATAAAGACTTATACTACAACTGAAGAAAACAGATGTCCAGTAATAGCTTTTAATGTAGAAGATGCTCATCCACATGATGTATCTTCAATACTTGATAGCTTTGGAATTGCAATAAGAAGTGGGCATCATTGTGCAGAGCCTTTGCATAGATATTTGAATGAAAATGCAACTTGTAGAGTAAGTTTTTCTTTCTATAACACTAAAGAAGAAGTAGAATATTTCATTGAGAAATTAAAAGAAGTAAGGAGAATATTACATCTTGGACATTAGAGAAATTTATACTGAGATAATAACAGAAGAAAGTAGAAATACAAAAAACAAAAGAGTTAATCGTTATTTTTCGATTAACTCTTTTTCTTATATTTTAATATTAGGAATTATCAGTTTCTATGCATGGCAATAACAGCCTGACCTAAACTGAGTCCGCCATCCCCCATTGGTAGTTTATGCGCACTTAGTACACGGAATTCGCTCAACGTTTCTTTTAATAAGCGACGTAGCAGTTGGTTATGCATTACACCACCAGATAACACGATAGTACGGCATTGGTGTTGGCGAGCTTGGTTTGCCGCAAGTTCAGCAAAACCTTGGGCGAGAGCATAATGAAAGGCAAAGGCTTTATCTTCAACAGATGCATGATAATTCAACCAACTTTGCCAAAAGTAAGCCAAATCCAGTTTATTGCCGATAAGCGGCATTTTTACTGGAATATTGACCGCACTTTGTGTTTGTGTCTCCAAAGATGAGGTGTTTGCTAGCGCTTCGAGATGACAAGCCGCTTCACCCTCCCAAGAAACAATGGTTGGTGCAATGCCGAGAGCATAAGCTACGGCATCAAATAAACGACCTGCAGATGATATAGGTGGACAATTGAGTCCGCGCTCAATGGCATTGACTAGTATTTGCCAATTCGGTTCAGTGCAAGTTTTTGTGAGAATTTCTTGCCATTGCGGCACAAATTGATGCAGGTGAGCCAGCCAGTTACGCCAAGGTTGTTTGGCGGCAAGATCGCCGCCTGGTAGAGCAACAGCCGGCAGACCACCTAAATATTGACTATGTTGATAATCAACAAGTAGGCATTCGCCACCCCAAAGCTGTCCATTTTCGCCCATGCCGATACCGTCTAGAGCAAGACCAATTACAGGTTCATTGCAACTGTGCTCAGCCATCACGCTAACGATGTGTGCATGATGATGCAGTACTTCGATGGAGGGAATTTGTTGCTGTTCAGCAAGTTGTTTCCCGATGGAAGATGAAAAATAGCCGGGGTGAGCATCCACCGCAATGATGTCTGGTTTAAATTGGTAAATATGCTGAAATAATTCAAGATTTTCACTTAATTGTGACCGCACTTGTTCGTTTGCTGTGTCGCCAATATGTTGGCTCAGTACAGCTTTATTGTGACGTAGTAAGCAGAATGTATTTTTCAGATCAGAACCCAACGCCAACACATTTTTTGTGCTTTGTGTTTCAAGTGGTATTTCATCGGGCACATAGCCACGGGCGCGACGCAATGTTTCTAATCCATCGAAGGCAACACGAACAAGGCTATCATCAGCACGTTGTAGAATATCGCGATTGTGACAAAGATAAACATCAGCCAAGTCGGCCAATTGTTCTACCGCATGTTCATTTTTCAGTACGGGAGGTTGCCCGCTTGCATTCGCAGAAGTCATCACGAGCGGACGATTAACCGCGCGTAATAACAAATGTTGCAGTGGATTGCTTGGAAGCATGACACCAATTTCTCGTAAGTGAGGTGCGATGTTATCAGCAATATTGGGTACTTTATGTTTTGCTAGCAGTACAATTGGTGCAGCGCTGCTGGTTAGCAATTCTGTTTCTTGAGGCGCTAAATCCTGTAAAAACTGCAAGTCAGGCACCATAATGGCTAACGGTTTTGTCGGACGATGTTTCCGTTGACGTAATAAATCAACCGTCTTTTGGTTATTCGCATCACAGGCTAGATGAAAACCGCCTAAGCCTTTAACGGCGACGATATGACCTTGTTGTAATAAAAGTGCGGTCTGTTTTAGCGCAGTTTCATGAGTAGCAAGCGTTTGTTCTCGATTTTGTAACCAGATATGGGGGCCGCAAACAGAACAAGCATTGGGTTGAGCATGAAAACGACGATCAGCGGGATCTTTGTATTCTTTTTCACATTGTGGACAAAGCGGAAAAACTGACATCGCGGTGTTTTTTCGGTCGTAAGGAATTGCCTTGATGATGGTAAAACGTGGGCCACAATGGGTACAATTGGTAAAGGGGTAGTGGTAACGTCGATTGTTGGGATCGAATAAGTCAGCTAAACAATGTGGACAGGTTGCTGCATCGGGAATGATTTGCGTGTCCATTTGATTATTTTCACTTTCCCGAATGGTAAAGCCTGTTACAGTGGTGGCTTCAGGCCAATCTATTGAACGCTGGGTAATGTCAGTAATTTGCGCTAGCGGAGGGAGTTTGGTTTGTAGATCGGACAAAAATTGCTTGAGTGCATCTGCTGGTGGGGAGACAAAACGAACTAATACGCCTTGTCCATCGTTATTGACATCTCCGTTTAGCTTATATTGATTTGCCAGAAGCCAAACAAAAGGGCGAAATCCCACGCCCTGAACTTTTCCTTTTATGCGTAATTCGATCCCTTGCATAACGCAATCCTGTTTATTTTTGATTGAGACCAAGAAAATCGCCGACTTCGTGTTCTAGCTGGCTCATCGCAATTAAGGCTTCTTGAGTCTGTTTGGCCTCTTCTTCATCAATAATTGTCATGGCGAAACCTACATGTACGAGAACCCATTTGCCAACCAGAGGTTTTGGGTCATCCTGACAAATTAATGAAATATTAACTTCTCTTTTTACTCCGCACACATCGACTACAGCAAGCTGTAATGCGCTGTCAGCTACTTGAATGATCTGTCCCGGAATACCTAAACACATAATCTGTCCTTAGTTAAAATGTTTATGAGATGAATTGTTTATTGTGTGCCAATAAACATACTGCTAAGGAGAAATTCTATCACGTAACCATTTAAATTTGTATAGCGATATTTCAGATAGGGGGATATATATTGTTGAAAGCTTGTTCACATTTTTAACATAAAATTATTATGTTTCACTGTTATTTAACAGCTACATCACAGTAATAGAAAAACTATGGAAATCTTTTGATCTTAATCACAAATTTTTGAATTACTTCTTGAGCTTTACTTTTCGACAGGAGTATCCTTACTTTTAGAGTGGTTATTGTAGAAACGTTATTTACATACAAGGAGGGGAATGTATGAATCGTTTTGTTATCGGTGATCCGAAGGATTGCATTGGATGCAACACCTGTATGGCTGCTTGTAGCGAAGTGCATAAAGCTTTCGGATTACAATCTTTTCCACGCTTACAAGTCATGCGTAATGACGATGTAACCGTGCCAATTCTCTGTCGTCATTGCGATGATTCACCATGTGCTACCGTGTGTCCTGTACACGCCATTACACATATCGATGACACCATTCAACTTAACGAAAGTCTCTGTATCGGTTGTAAACTTTGTGGTATTGCTTGCCCATTCGGTGCCATTACCCAACATGGTTCTGCACCGATTGACGCACCGACCTATTATGAAGGATTTTCCTTCACTGATGCGGTAAAACGAGATATTCGTACTGCACCAGATAATACGGATTTACACAATATGCTGGCATGGCAACCAGGCGTGAAAGCCATTGCGGTGAAATGCGATCTTTGCTATTTCCGTGAAGATGGTCCGGCTTGTGTACAAACCTGTCCGACCAAAACGTTATTTATTATTAGTGATGAGAGTATCAAACAGGCTAACGAAAGAAAACGTGAAATGGCAATGGTTTCTTCGCCTGCTATCCCAAGATAATTAGTGTGTTTAACTTGTAATCAATGGAGTGATATTATGAGTTTACCAATCAATTTACTCATCACGACCCTGTTGATTTATGTCGTAGGTGCGTTTATTTCGCTCGCAGTGAGACGAAACGAACAACTTTCAATCAATATATCCGGCGTGACCGGTGTACTTGCTGGAGTGTTAGGTATTGTTGCCTGCATCCCCGTTCTGATCAGCAGCGACACTGTCGTTGATGTTTTCAAAACCCCATTTGAATTTGCCTCGTTCTCCATCCGTATTGACGGATTGGCGGCGTTTATGGTGTGCGTCATTTCTTTATTAGTGATTGTGACCGCACTTTATTCTTTCTCATATGTAAAAGAATATAAAGGTAAAGGCGCAGGTTCTATGGGCTTCTTTATGAATTTATTTATCGCTTCCATGGTTGCGTTAGTGACCAGCGATAATGCGTTCTACTTCCTTGTATTCTTTGAAATGATGTCATTGGCATCTTATTTCTTAGTCCTTACCGAACAAGATGACAACGCCGTAAATGCAGGCTTGCTTTATTTCTTTATTGCACATGCCGGTTCGGTGTTAATTATGATCGCCTTCTTCATTTTCTACTGCTATGCCGGTAGCTTTGAATTTAGCGCATTCCGTCAAACCACTTTACCGGCACCGCTTGCCTTTACCGCCTTTATTTTGGCATTTTTAGGTTTTGGCGCCAAAGCAGGGATGATTCCATTACACAGCTGGTTACCGAAAGCTCACCCAGCTGCACCTTCTCATGCATCCGCGATGATGTCTGGTGTGATGGTAAAAATTGGTATTTTCGGGATCATTAAAGTGGGGGTTGATCTTCTCGGTTCTACCAATGTTTGGTATGGCGTTATCGTGCTTGGTTTCGGTGCAGTCTCTTCCGTACTTGGCGTACTTTATGCCTTGGCAGAACATGACATCAAAAAACTCTTGGCTTATCACACGGTAGAAAATATCGGCATCATTATGATGGGAGTGGGCGTTGGTATGATTGGTATCGCGACACATCATCCAGTATTAGCAACCGTGGGCTTACTTGGTGGGTTATACCACTTACTTAACCATGCCGTATTCAAAGGCTTGTTATTCTTAGGTGCAGGTTCTGTAATGTATCGCTTGCATACTAAAGACATGGACTTAATGGGCGGCTTAGGCAAACTTATGCCTTACACTGCGTTCTGTTTCTTAATCGGTACCATGGCGATTTCTGCATTGCCACCGTTTAACGGTTTTGTCAGTGAATGGTTTACTTATCAATCTTTATTCACCTTAAGCCAAAGTGATGACTTCGTCTTAAAACTTGCCGGTCCTGTCGCCATCATTATGTTGGCATTGACGGGGGCGTTAGCAGCACTTTGTTTCGTGAAAGTGTACGGTATCAGCTTCGGTGGTGCACCGCGTAGCGAAAAAGCAGCCAATGCACGCGAAGTGCCAAAACCAATGGTCATTGCCATGGCGGTATTAGCCTTATGTTGTGTATTGTTAGGTGTGGGCGCATCTGTGGTGACCCCAATAATTGCGAAAATTTCGACCGCACTTGCTCATAGCGAACCGCTAATGTTGGCTCAAAATGGCGTAGTGGTCGCACAAGCTGAACCGCATACCGCGCTTTCAACACCGATGGTGACTATCATGCTATTGGCATTCTTCTTCTTGCCATTTAGTTTTTACGCCTTCACCAAAAATCAACGTTTATCCGATCGTGCAAAAGGCAATCCATGGGCTTGTGGTTATGCTTATGAACAAGATATGGCGGCTTCTGCGGGTAGTTTTACTCGTCCGTTACGTACGATTTTCAAACCGCTTTATACCTTGCGCGAAGTATTGGATCCTGCACCTTTAGGTGATAAAGGCATCCAAGCGGTAATTAAAGGCGCAACAAAAACAGAACCTTTCTGGGAAGAAAAAGTGACCATGCCGATCGCTCGTTTTATTCCTTGGTTAGGAACTAAAATCCAATGGTTGCAACAAGGTGACTTCCGTGTGTACTGCGTGTACTTCGTGATTGCCTTGGTGGCAATACTACTTTCCATTGCGTTGATGTAGGAGGTTGAAGATGATTACGTTACCTTCAGAAATTGCAACATCTGCCGGAATGTTTGTTTTTGCCATTGTGCAAGCCTTGATTTTGCTTGCCCTTGCACCGTTATTTTCCGGTATTTCACGTATGATCCGTGCTCGAATTCAATCTCGTCGCGGTCCAGGCGTGTTACAAGATTATCGCGATATTGCGAAATTAATGAAACGCCAAAACATTTGGCCAGACAATGCGGGTTGGGTTTCTAAAGTGATGCCTTATGTGCTAATCAGCACCGTGATGGTGGTTGCCATGAGCTTGCCTTTATTTACCCGTGTCGCACCATTTGGCGCTGGCAGTGATTTAATCACCGTGATTTACTTATTCGCCTTGTTCCGTTTCTTCTTTTCCATCGCGGGTTTGGATTCAAACAGCACATTCTCAAGTTTAGGGGCGAGCCGTGAAGTGACATTAGGTGTCTTGGTAGAGCCAATTCTTATGTTGGCATTCCTTGTGATTGCTTTAATTGCCGGTTCAACCAATTTTGCGGTTATCGGTAATGCACTTTCCGAAAACACTTGGCAATATCCAATTGCGACAGTGATTGCTATCGCCGCCGCGTTCTTCGCCGTATTTATTGAAATGGGTAAAATCCCATTTGACTTGGCGGAAGCGGAACAAGAATTGCAAGAAGGTCCATTGACTGAATACTCTGGTCCAGCACTTGCCTTATTAAAAGTCGGCTTAAGCTTAAAATCGATGGTTGTAGCATCTATCTTTGTGAGCGTGTTGCTTCCGTTTGGTATCCCGACAGAGATGAGCTTAAGTGCGGTCATTTTAGGCGGTGTTTTATTCTTCGTGAAATTATTAGTGGTATTCGTGTTGGCTTGTGTCTTTGAAAACACACTCTCTCGTACCCGCTTTATGTTAACAGGACGTTTAACCGTGGTCGGCTTCGGCATTTCTGTGTTGGCGTTTGTATTTTACTTCACTGGGTTGTAAGGAGGACAAATATGGAACGTTTAGCTCTGATTACAATCATTTTACCTTTCGTCGGGGCGTTTATTGTCGGTTTGAACAAAAAACACTTTGCTCAAATTGCTACAGTATTTGCTGCGCTTGCTACATTGGGAACAATGTTAGTCGCCGGACAATGGTTTGCCGATGGTCATCAAAGCGTCACTTATGACATTGTCGCTTTTGATAAAACCGCGATCTTTGGTGTGACTCTTGATGCAGTCAGTACATTAATTGCCTTTGCTGTTGTGGCCTTAGGTTTCTTAATCTGCTTATATTCTTGTGGCTATTTAACCGATAAAAACCGTGAGCACCCACATAACGGGTTACCACGTTTTTATGCCTTCTTGCTTATTTTTATCGGTGCCATGGCAGGCTTGGTGTATTCCTCAACTTTAGCAGGACAATTATTGTTCTTCGAAATTACTGGGGGATGTTCTTGGGCATTAATCAGTTATTACCAAACACCAAAAGCCCAAGCCGCTGCAATGAAAGCCTTGATTATTACCCATGTTGGTGCAATCGGGTTATATATTGCTGCAGCCTATTTGTTCAGCCAATCAGGTACTTTCTCTATCACAGCGTTAGAACATTTAGATCCGAGTGCGAAAACCATCGTGCTATTCGGTGTGATGTTTGCTGCGTGGGGTAAATCAGCGCAATTACCAATGCAAATTTGGTTACCGAATGCGATGGAAGCACCAACACCGGTGAGTGCGTATTTGCACGCCGCATCAATGGTTAAAGTTGGGGTGTATATTTTCGCTCGTTCTGTGATGTCTGCTGGTGAGATTCCACATATTGTGGGCGAAGTCGGCATCATCATGGCGATGATTACCTTGATTTATGGCTTCTTGATGTACTTGCCACAAACTGACTTAAAACGTTTATTGGCGTATTCAACCATTACCCAACTTTCCTATATTTTCATTGGGATTTCTCTTGCCGCATTAGGCTCTAAACTTGCCTTTGTGGCAGCGATTAGCTACATCTTCAACCATGCTTTCGCGAAAAGCTTATTCTTCTTGGTTGCAGGTTCATTAAGTTATGCGACAGGAACCCGTTCTATGCCATTACTACAAGGCATTATGCGTACAATGCCAGTGGTCGGAGCTGGATTTGGTGTGGCTGCGTTAGCTATTGCCGGGGTGCCACCGTTTAACGGGTTCTTTAGTAAATATCCATTATTTGCGGCCGGATTTGAATTAGGCCAAGAATACGGCTGGATCACTTGGTTGATGGTGCTTGCTTTAATTGAATCTACCGCGACATTCGTGTGGTTGTTGTATAAATTCGGACAATGTGTCATCGGTAAACCGTCAGAAGCAGTGGCTGAAGCACAACCAATTACATTTTCAATGAGTATCGTATTAGTGATTCTCATGGTGATGTCTGTATGCTCTAGCTTCATTGCTGCATATTGGTTAGGTTTGGCGGGGTAGGTTAAGGAGGAATCTATGTTAATGATAAATGGACTTGCGTGTTTACTCATTATTACCTCTCTTTGCGTAATTATGGTTCGAACCGCCAAAAAAGCTGCGTTATTTTACAGTTTGCAATCATTGGTATTGGTATTACTGTTTGTTTATCTTGCCAATGAAATGCAAGCCCACGAACTTTACATGTGGTCAATTAGCGCATTTATTACCAAAGTGGTTTTGGTGCCCGCGATTTTAATCTATGCGATGAAAAAAGTTGATGAAAGTCAAACTCCGGCTGGAATAAATGTCGCTTGGTTGATCCCGATCACAGCAGTGATAGTCACATTGTGCTACTTTGTTGTTGTCCCGATCGATTTGCCATTGGTTGCACATCTTAAACCGGCATTATCAGTGTCATTAAGTCACTTCTTATTAGGTTTAGTGTGCATTGTTAGCCAACGCAATATCGTAAAACAAGTATTCGGTTATTGTTTGATGGAAAACGGTTCTCATCTCACATTAGCCTTATTGGCAAATAAAGCACCTGAGTTAGTGGAAATCGGAATTGCCACAGATGCTATCTTTGCCGTCATCATAATGGTGGTGTTGGTAAACAAAATTTACCGTACATTCCATTCATTAGATGCAAAACAACTTATGAGTTTGAAGGGGTAACGCTATGTATGAACAATGGATAATCGCGTTATTAATCGCACCTTTAGCAATATCACTTGCCAGTTTCGCTTGTGGCGTGACAAAAACACGGACAATTTGTACCGCACTTCATGTTACAGGTTTGATTTTGATGTTGGCATTCGCCTTACAAATTATTAATGGTGTGCTAACTCAGGGGGAAATCAGTGCATTAAATAACTGGGTTTACATCGACAGTCTATCTGCTATTTTCTTAGGTCTCATCGCTATTGTTGGAACATTAGCCGGTATTTATTCTATCGGCTATATCGGTACTGAATATCGAGAAGGCCATCTTGATTTGAAAACATATTGCAATTATTACGGTTTTTTGCATTTGTTTTTCTTCACTATGATTATTTCTGTGATCACCAATAACGTGATTTTGATGTGGGTTGCTATTGAGGCAACTACATTAAGTTCAGCATTCTTGGTCGGCACATACAAACAAAAAACCTCTCTTGAGGCTGCATGGAAATACATCATTATTTGTTCAGTGGGGGTAGCGTTTGGATTGTATGGCACAATTTTAACGTTCTCTAATGGAACAAATCTTTTAGCGGATCCAAGCCAAGCGATTTTCTGGACAGAAATTAATCAACAGGCAGCAGGCTTGAATCCGATGCTCATGTACCTTGCTTTCGCCTTTATTTTGGTTGGGTTTGGTACTAAGTGCGGTCTATTTCCAATGCATACTTGGTTATCTGATGCACACAGTGAGGCACCAAGTCCAGTGAGTGCGATTCTATCAGCGGTATTATTAAATTGTGCCATGTTGGTGGTATTGCGTTATTACATCTTAGTTTCTAAAGCAGTTGGTTCTACATACCCTCAAACCTTGTTGTTGGTATTTGGTTTACTTTCTGTATTAGTGGCAGCGTTGTTTATTATCGTTCAGTTCGACATTAAACGTTTATTGGCATATTCCAGTATTGAAAATATGGGGTTAATTAGCTTCGCCTTTGGTTTAGGTGGTCCAATCGGCGTATTTGCGGGTTTATTACATACCATTAACCATAGCTTAGCGAAAACCTTGCTGTTCTGTGCTTCTGGTAACATTTTATTGAAATACAAAACCCGTGATATGAACCAAGTACGTGGTTTATGGCGTGTGGCACCAATGACAGCGGTATTATTTGCTGGAGGTGCATTAGCACTAGGTGGTATTCCACCATTTAACGTATTCGTCAGTGAATTCAGTATTGCGGTTGCCGGTATTTACGCAGGTAAAACTTGGTTGGTCGTTTTCTGTTTAATTTTACTCACCATCGTGTTAGCTGGATTGTCTTTAATGGTATTAAAAACTGTATTAGGCAAACAACCAGATAATGTTGAAGTGGGGGATGTGAACAAAGTTTCATTGGTTGCAATGGCAATTTTATTGTTATTCATGTTTATTATGGGTATTCATATTGCCGAACCAATTTTGCAGTTATTAAAAAGTGCGGTCGGAATTGTACTCGGATCTGAACACGTGTCTTTTGGTGAAATGTTAGTTTTACCTTGGCAAAGTTTAGCGCAATGATCGACAGGAGGGATAAATATATGGAATTAACTAAAAATACATCAGTCGATCCAGCCAAAATGATTGGCAAAAATTACATTGAAGCAGTCAATGCAAAATTTCCAAATACCATTTTGGATGAGGAGTGGTCAACACCAAATCAGGTTACCCTTACCATTAAAACCAATATGTTACCTGATGTGGTTGAATACCTTTATTATCAACATGAAGGTTGGTTACCTTTGGTATTCGGGAATGATGAGCGTTCAATTCATGGCAACTATGCCGTGTACTACGTGCTTTCCATGGAAGGGGAAGTGAAAACTTTTATCACCATTAAAGCCTTAGTTGATCCTGTGAGCTTAGAATTTCCGTCTGTGACACCAAAAGTCAAAGCGGCTGTTTGGGGCGAACGTGAATTATTCGATATGTATGGTTTGAAAGCCGTTGGTTTACCTGACCAACGCCGCTTAGTGTTGCCAGATGATTGGCCGGATGATCTTTATCCATTACGTAAAGACTCCATGGACTATCGTTTACGTCCTGATCCGACAACTGCGACAGAAACATACGAATTTATTAACGAAAAAGGCGAGGCACGTATCGTTCCACTTGGTCCGTTACATATCACTTCGGACGAACCAGGACATTTCCGTTTATTCGTGGATGGGGAAGATATCATTGATGCGGACTATCGTTTGTTCTATGTGCACCGTGGTATGGAAAAATTGGCGGAAACCCGTATGGATTACGACCAAGTTAACTTCCTTGCTGACCGTGTGTGTGGGATTTGTGGTTTCACACATAGTGTGGCCTACGCTAATTCCGTAGAAAGCGCTTTGGGGATTCAAATTCCAAAACGTGCTGAATGGATCCGTGCGATTTTGTTAGAAGTAGAACGTTTACACAGTCACTTATTAAACTTAGGTCTATCTAGCCACTTTACCGGCTTTGATACCGGCTTTATGCAATTCTTCCGTGTTCGTGAGAAATCCATGACCTTGGCAGAAGTGCTAACCGGTGCTCGTAAAACCTATGGTATTAACCTTATCGGTGGTGTGCGTCGCGATATGTTGAAACATCAACGTGAGCAATGTATCAAACTTATCGGTGAAATGCGTGAAGAACTCAAAACCTTAACCGATATTTTATTAAATACACCGAATATGGAACAACGTACGGTAGGTGTCGGTGTCTTGGCAAAAGATATCGCTCGTGACTTCAGTCCGGTTGGTCCAATGATCCGTGGTTCTGGCTTTGCGCGTGATGTGCGTAAAGTACACCCATTCTCCGGTTATGGCGATATCCCTTTTAATCTCTTCACTGAAGCAAATGGTGACGTATTATCCCGTGTGAAAGTGCGGATTAATGAAGTGTTTGAATCCATGAATATCATTGATTACATGGTGGATAACTTACCGAGTGGCGAAATCTTAAAAGAAGGTTTCAATTATACGCCTGGACGTTTTGCTTTAGGGATTACCGAAGCGCCACGTGGTGAAGATATTCACTGGTCAATGCTAGGCGACAACCAAAAACTTTTCCGTTGGCGTTGTCGTGCTGCCACTTATGCTAACTGGCCAACCTTGCGCTATATGTTGCGAGGCAACACTGTGTCTGATGCGCCACTTATTATTGGTAGTCTTGACCCTTGCTATTCTTGTACCGACCGTGTCACCGTGGTGGATGTGCGTAAACGCAAAGCGAAAACCGTGGATTATAAAGAGATTGAACGCTACGGTATCGAACGTAAAAATTCACCATTGAAATAGGGGAGGCGGAAAATGTTTAAATTACTAAAAACGGTATTTAAAGCCGGTGATGTTACCACCAAATATCCGTTCAAACCTTATGAAGTTGATGATGATTTTAGAGGAAAACCGGAACTCAATTCTGATCAATGTATTGTCTGTGCGGCTTGTACCATTGCCTGTCCAGCCAATGCGTTGACCATGAGAACGGATCCGGTGACAGGCGAACGTACCTGGTCATTATTCCTTGGTCGTTGTATTTTCTGTGGACGTTGCGAAGAAGTTTGCCCAACCAAAGCGATTCGCTTATCACAAGATTTTGAACTATCAGTGACCAATAAACAGGATCTTTTCCAAGAAACCACCTTTTCTACAGTGAACTGTCAAGAGTGTGGTAAACCGTTTATTTCTTATAAAGAACTGAATTACACCATTGATTTATTCAAACAAACTTTGGATAAACCTGAATTAGTGAAACAAAAATTGGCGGAGTTGCATACTTGTCCGGTTTGTAAACGTCAGCACAGCTTAGAAAAAACCGCGAATATGGAATCCAACATGCGGATGAAATTAATCGACTTTAAAGAGCCGGTTCGCTTGAATTTCAAAAAAGCGCTCGAGCAACGAGAACAAAGTGCGGTTGATTTACCTAACGTTTTAGCAGGAGGCGAAAGACGATGAACACACAAATTCCAATGCCGGTCAATGGCATATCAACACCGTTTAGTATTGATGAAAATATTGCCAAAATGAAACAAACGTTGCTGAAAGATATTCAACGTTCAGCTTACGTTTATCGTGTGGACTGCGGCGGTTGTAATGGGTGTGAAATCGAAATTTTCAGTACCATTACGCCAACATTCGATGCAGAACGTTTTGGTATTAAAGTGGTGGCTTCACCTCGTCATGCGGACATTTTATTGTTCACAGGTGCGGTTACTCGTGCGATGCGTACGCCAGCAATGCGTGCTTACCAAGCTGCGCCTGATCCTAAAATCTGTATCGCTTACGGGGCTTGCGGTTGCGGCGGTGGTATTTTCCACGATCTCTATTGTGTATGGGGTGGTTCTGACCAAATCGTACCGGTTGATGTGTATATCCCTGGTTGTCCACCAACACCTGCTGCCACTATTTATGGTTTTGCAGTCGCGCTTGGTTTACTTGATCAAAAACTCAAAGGTAAACAAGAAAAAGCTGATCCTAACGCAGAAGCTAAATTGCGTTTCCCAACTATTCCGTTAGATTTGCGTATTAGTCTTGAACGTGAAGCACGTCGTCTTGCCGGTTATCGTCAAGGTGGCAACATCGCTAACCAATTTATGGCAATGATGACAGAAAATGACAAAGTGCCATTTGGTGTACGTTTAGGTGAATACCTAGAACGCGAAGCCGATCCGCGTTTAAGCGAAATCGTCAATCGTTTGCATGCGATTAGTATGCCGTTTTCGGGATAATTAATGATGGGGCAAGTGATTGCCCCTATAAAAATGGGAATGTTATGACAACGAAAGTCTTTTTCTATTTATTAAACGAGCGTTTCGTCGAAAACGATGAACAAGTGCCAGAGCAAGCAAAACAGGTGATGTATTACTCTTTGGCGATTGGTCACCATGTTGGCGTAATTGATTGTTTTAAAAAATTACTGGTTTGTGACTACGATGCTTATCAACGTTTTGTAGATAGCTTTCCAGAAGGGGATGCTAAACGTAAATTTGCCGGCTTAATGCGATTCGGTGAAATCGTGATTGATTCTAGCCATGTCAATTTATTGGCGAAAGCGATGGATGAAAACAAAGCCAATTTCACCCCAGAACATCAAGAGTGGGTCGAAATCCTCATGGATACGTTAGCATCGATTCAGCGTGAACCTGTGATGTATATTATGGTGAAACGTCGTGACGAATAATGTGATCTTAACCGTTGGCAACAGCATGATGGGGGATGATGGCGCGGGCCCTTATCTCTATCAGCTATTGAATGAAAATCCATTGCCAAATTGGACCGCACTTGACGGCGGCTCAGCACCGGAAAATGTTGCACATATTGTGCGAGACATGAAACCCGATTTGCTTTTAATTTTCGATGCGGCTGATATGGAATTAGCACCAGGCAAAATCCGAATCATTGAAAAAGAGAGCATTGCTGAAATGTTTTTCATGAGTACGCATAATATGCCGCTCAATTACCTCATTGAACAACTGGAACAAGATATTAAACAAATTGTTTTTGTTGGGCTTCAACCTGATTTAGTTTCCTTTGGTTTTCCAATGACAGAAAGCGTAAAAGAGTCTGTGCAATTTATGTATGATTTTTTAAAAGAGGGAAGATCGCTTGAAGAGATTCCTGTTTTGTAAAAAAGTGAGGGTGATTTTCTAAACATATTTTAAAAATATGACGAAAACCTGTTTTATATCAATAAATCCATGTTTTTTGTAAGACTATAAACTGATTTTGGGTGTAATATATACCCAGAATTAATTATTCTAATTCTATCTCTAACCTCGTGTTGTATCTAAAATAAGGACGTTACTATGGCTATTAAAAAAGTAATTACCGTATGTCCGTATTGTGCCTCAGGTTGTAAAATCCATCTTTTGGTGGAAAACAACAAAATTGTGGGAGCTGAAGGTGCAAACGGCAAGACAAACGAAGGGGAGTTATGCCTAAAAGGATATTATGGCTGGGATTTTGTGCATGATACAAAAATCCTGACTCCTCGCCTGACTCAACCGATGATCCGCTACAAACGTGGCGAACCATTCACACCAGTGAGCTGGGAAGAAGCGATTTCTTACACAGCAAAACGTCTCAGTGAAATCAAAGAAAAGTACGGTAACGAATCAATTATGGTAACGGGCTCTTCCCGTGGACCAGGTAACGAAGTGAACTTCGTGATGCAAAAATTCGCCCGTGCGGTATTAGGAAATAACAACATTGACTGTTGTGCGCGCGTGTGACACGGCCCTTCTGTAACAGGTCTGCTCAAATCGGTCGGTAACGGCGCAATGTCCAACTCAATTGTTGAGATTGAAGATACCAAATGCGTATTTATTTTTGGCTATAATGCCTCTACTTCACACCCTATTGTGGCGCGTCGGATTAACCACGCCAAAGCAAAAGGGGCGAAAATCATTGTTTGTGACCCTCGTAAAATCGAAACAGCCCGTATTGCGGATATTTATGCACCGCTTGCTAACGGGTCTAACGTCGCATTCTTGAATGCGATGATGAATGTGATTTTGGAAGAAGGGTTACAAGATCAAAAATTTATTGATGAACACACCGAAAACTTCGATGCGTTCTATGAAACCGTGAAAGCTTATACACCGGAATCCACTCAACATATCACCGGTATTGAACCTGAAATGTTGCGTGAAATTGCCCGCACTTATGCGAAAGCGGAAACCGCTACTATCTTATGGGGTATGGGCGTTTGCCAATTCCGTCAAGGTGTAGAAACCGTACGTGCATTAGCAAGCTTAGCAATGCTTACCGGTAACTTAGGTAAACCAAACGTTGGGGTGAACCCAGTACGTGGTCAAAACAACGTACAGGGTGCGTGCGATATGGGCGCGTTATTCAACACATTACCGGGCTATCAAAGTTTTGCTGACCCAGAAATTAATGCAAAATTTGCGAAAGCTTGGGGCGTACCATCTATTCCAACCAAACCAGGTGTGCCGTTGAGTGAAGTCCCTGAAGCGATCATGGAAGATAAAATTAAAGCGTTCTATATCATGGGTGAAGATACATTACAAACTGAGCCTGATATTAATGCTGTTAAAAAAGCCTTCGAGAAAGTTGAGCTTCTTATCGTTCAAGATATCTTCATGACTCAAACAGCCGCAGAAGCAGATATTTTATTACCTGCGACGTCTTGTGCTGAACATGAAGGGGTGTATAGTGCCGCTGACCGTGGTTTCCAACGTTTCTATAAAGCCGTTGAGCCAACTGGTGACGTCAAGGATGACTGGGTAATCATTAGCGAACTTGCTACAGCAATGGGCTACCCAATGCACTATAACAATACCAAAGAAATTTGGGATGAACTTCGTTCACTTTGCCCAATTTACAAAGGGGCAACCTACGAAAAAATGGAAGGCATGGGTTATATCCAATGGCCATGTACTGACGAAGGTCCTGAAGATCAAGGTACGCAATATTTGTATAAAGGCCAAATCTTCGACCGTCCGAACGGCAAAGCTGAGTTCTTTGCTTGCGACTGGGAACCACCGATGGAAGATCTTTCAGAAGAATTCCCATTGGTACTTTCTACCGTACGTGAAGTGGGTCACTACTCCTGCCGTTCAATGACCGGTAACTGCCGTGCACTTGCGGCACTTGCAGATGAACCAGGATTCGTACAAATGAACGATCAAGATGCCAAAGAATTAGGCATTAAAAACAACGACTTGGTATGGATTGCTTCTTCTCGCGGTAGAGTTATTTCTCGTGCAGATGTGAGCACTCGTACCAACAAAGGTGCTTGTTATATGACCTATCAATGGTGGATCGGTAAATGTAACGAATTAACCGCTGAACATTTGAACCCGGGTTCTAGAACACCGGAATACAAATACAGCGCGGTTCGTATTGATAAAATCGAAGACCAAGCCTGGGCTGAACGCTATGTGATCACTGAATACGCGAAATTAAAAAATCGCTTAAAAGAAACCGCACTTGTGGCTTGATTCGCGTCATAAATGAATTACGGGCGAACTTAATGGTTCGCCCGTTTTTTTATTGAATTATTTTCTTACGCATTATGAACGCATTTAGCTATCATTATCTGTGGCTAAAGACAAACAGGAATCCGCGAGTGTTTCACTGAAGCGTAAATCATGTGAGGCAATAAGCATCGGTAATTGTAGTTCACGTAAAAGTGCGGTCAGTTTGGCGATATTTTTTGCATCCAGTCCGTTGGTTGGCTCATCAAGTAATAATACTTTAGGCTGCATCGCTAGCACGCCAGCCAATGCAGTAAAATTTTGTTCACCACCAGATAAGGTATTCACAGAACGATCTTTTAACCCAACAATATTTAGACGTTCCAATTGCTGTAATGCAATTTGATAGGCTTCATCTCGGTTCAAGCCCTGATTAAGTGGACCAAAGGCCACATCATCAAGTACGGTTGGACCAAAAAGTTGATCGCCCGCATGCTGGAAACAGATACCAATCTTTCCGCGTAGCGGTACAAAATCTTTTTCTTGGCGGCAGGTGTTGTCGAACCAGCGAATCTCACCTTGTTGGTATGGGATAAAGCCTAATAGACAGTGTAATAGGGTTGATTTTCCACAACCAATATCACCTTGTAAAAAAAGGCGATGACCTTCAGGGAGTTCAAAAGAAAGGTGATCAATAATCACGCGTTGGTCGCGCATGATCTGTAATTGTTTGACTTCGAGGACGTTCATCAAGATTTATCCTGTGTTTTTTTAACATCATGCAGCTGAAAGCCACGTGCTTTTAGCGCCATCTCTGTTTTTTCTGCTTTAACGAGTGCATGAATTAATAATAATGCCACACGTTGCGAGGCGATAAATAAGGTTCTGCCGTTAAGTTTTGGCTGGTATCCGCGCGCGCGCATTGCCATATCCATCTTTTTATGTACCTCACTAAACACTGAAATATAGCGCACAGTGAGAACAAAGAGGTGAAGTAGTTTTTCAGGCAATGGCAAACGGCACAATGCTTGCAATAAAAGGCTCTCGTTCATATCAATTAACAAGAGGCGAGTTAAACTTAAAATTAAATTGAAACGTAGCGTGATGAGTAGCGCGAGCTGAATACCCATTGGATTTAATACTAGGCCTTGTTCGGTGATTTTCCAGCTTAACGTTAACCAAACGAGTAGTGTAAAGAGATTGAGTTTAAGCCAATATTTGAAATAACCGGCGAGGGATTTCTGATAGTGTATTAGTGCAACAACTAATCCGCTGAATACGATCAGATTAAGGATAATAAGCGCTGAAATATGTGTCATTGTGCTGACGATAAGTCCACACAAAAACACATAAATTAATCGCAAGTGCGGTTGAAAAATAGCAAGAAAATTCATTTCACCACACTGAGCGCTGTTGGATACATTTTGTTTAACAATAAGACTACGCCAACGCTGACGATACTGTCGATAATAAACACGGGAATATGTGATATCACCAGTAGCATGATCAGATCGCTGTAGGCTTTACCGCCATCTAGAGCTAAGACTAAAGAAGCGAGCAAGGCTGAACCGCCAACGCCGATCACGCCAGCACCAATACCTGCAGTAATTTGAGTTCGACGGGAATTGTCATTTTCAAGTCTTTTTGCAAATAGCCAATGTACGAGAAGGGCAGGTAATGCCATTACGCATAAATTGACGCCTAGCACAGCAAACCCACCAAAGGAAAAGAGCAGGGCTTGTAATACCAATGCGATTAAAAAAGCAGGGAAAACGGCCCAGCCGAGAAACAGGCCGGCCATGCCGTTTAAGATGAGATGCACGCTGCCAATGCCAACCGGTACATGAATGGTACCCGCAACAAAAAAAGCCGCGGCAAACAATGCTGTTAGCGGTAATTGTTGCGAATTAAGACGTTTAAGGCCAATCATTACGCAGACTAATGCCACAGCTGCACCACCAAGCAATACGGGTGTATGCAGTACACCTTCCGATAAATGCATATTATCTTTCCTTAGATTGCGACGCACGTGTCATCTTTGAGGCTCTAATCAATGCCCATAAGCCGAAAATACCAACAATATAACCGATACCACCAATAATATCGTGTAAGTAAATTTTGTCTTTTAATTTAGAAATATCTTCGCGGACCAACATCAATGCATTGTCATTGTTATTAGTGGCTTGCGCAGATACTCTGTTGGCAACAATTGAGGCTCGATGTCCTTCTTCACCTTCTATCACTACTTTAATGGCACCTTCGGTAGTGGTATGGATCGGATAGGCAAATTGCCCATCGCGATCCGTTTTGCCTTCCAATAGAGGGGAGTCCTGGCCAGCTTGCAAAATCTCCATATAGGTTTCTGCCGCTGGGGTCATATCGGAATAATAGGCTTTACCAGAGACTGTGCGTCCATCATATTGAGCAAAAACATGCAAACTATGAGCCAATGCTGATGGTGCGCACAGCCAGGTGAAAAGTGCGGTTAAAAATACAACTCTTTTCATTATTTCGCATCAAAAGTTAGCATATATTCAACACTGCGTTCGGTATAGTCAGGGTTTTCTTTAACTGGCTCATCAAATTCAGCCCAAACTTTGTTATAACCCGCTTTAGGGGTGAATTGTGCGATACCTTTTTCATTGGTTAAGTTGAATGGGTGATCTTCGCCTAACCCCACTTTGATGCCTTGTACAGGTTTACCTTTTACTAACACGAGAATATCGAGTGGTTGTCCCGCTTTCGGTTCACTTTGAGGGATTAATTCATAATCCATATTGTGTGATTTATTTGCTTGCGCATCCCAGTGTAAAATCGCTTTACCGAATTTGATCGGATTAACACTAAGTACAGCCTCAGGTGCCTGTTGTTTGGTTTTTTCTACATATTTACCGCTTGGTAATTTTGACCAAACACCATTATCAAAGCGAATAAATGCGATGGCTGCATCAGGTGCAGCAAAGTGTGCTTCGCCTTCTTTAAAGTTTACTGTGGCATTTTGCAATTGGCCTTTAGCATCAAGTAGACGCACCGCTTTTAATTTGCTTTGAGGATAGGTTTCAGTTTCCTCATGACCAAATTTAACCACATATTGCCCTTTTGCATCCTTAACAGGCTCCAACCAAACATTATGTGCATTAGCGAGTGAAGCACCGAATAGTGCAGTAATAAACAATGCTGTTTTTTTCATGGAAGTTCTCCTTTTCTAACATGTGAATGCTGTGATAGAGTATAAAATATGAAGTAACTTCAGAGTCAAGTGTAATTTAATAAAAAATGAAAATTGGTCAACTAGCCAACATTGTTGGCTGTACGGTGGAAGCCGTACGTTTCTATGAAAAACAAGGATTAATCGAACCCGCCAAACGAACGAGCGGTAATTTTCGTGTTTATACGGAAGAGCATTTGAAACAACTTTCTTTTATTTGTTATTGCCGCAGTTTGGATATTTCACTAAAAGAAATCAAAATGTTGCTCAATCCTCAATGTGCCACTCAAGAGCAGGAAAGGGAAATTAATGAGCTGCTAGATCGACATATTCGAGAAGTATCAAAACGGATCCATGA
Source organism: uncultured Haemophilus sp. (assembly GCF_937976265.1). Lineage (GTDB taxonomy): Bacteria > Pseudomonadota > Gammaproteobacteria > Enterobacterales > Pasteurellaceae > Haemophilus_D. The sequence goes on along the minus strand of NZ_CALJRX010000071.1, from coordinate 4,670 downwards.
ATTGGCTCACTTGAGAATTCGCTTAATTCAGCTCAAAGGCAAATGCAGTCAGTTTGAGCAAAATAATGATTTAATGAATACCTTATTGCAGCATAGCGGCATTAATTTTGTGCCGCTAAAATGATGTCTAGCACGAGTAGCAGTAAAAATTTTTCAAATAACGTTTAAATATCGAACAGTGAAACACAGAAACGCTGAAAATAAACATTAAAAAAGAGTAGAATTGGAGCAGACTGCTTTTTTATTTTAAGGAGAAAATCATGCATGAGATGTCTCTCTGTCAGAATATTATGGAAATTATTGATCAACAACAGAAAAAGCATGACATCCATGAAGTGACAGATATTTGGCTAGAAATTGGGGCACTGTCTTGTGTCGAGCAAAGTGCGGTTGAATTTTGCTTTGAAATTATGCGTAAAGATACCGTTGCTGAAAACTGTCAGTTACATTTTATCCATTTACCTGCGATTGCATGGTGCTGGCAATGTCAAAAGGAAGTTGAGATTGAAGCCTATCAAGATTGCTGTCCACATTGTCACAGTGCATGTTTACAACGTCGAAGTGGCACCGAATTTAGAGTGAAAGAAATTGCCGTAAAATAGCAAGGTGTCTAAATTGGCAAATTTAATCTGATCTTTTGAATATAAAATACGCTAACTACTTGATAGTATGTATTTATTTCTCGTCAAAGAATATATTTAACATTGAGAATATGGTATTCTAACGCACATGAATTACCATAGATTCTAAGCATTTACAGACTAAACGAAAAATTATTGAGGTGACTTATGTGTACAACCTGTGGCTGTGGCCATCCAGACCAAGTCAGAATCGGAGAATTACCGCATGTTCATAATGATTCCAATGCGCAACATGCAACAAAACTACCTAATTTTTCTCACTCCTCCTTCCGCATGCCAGACTCTCCACAACAAGATGAAACGCAACAACGATTACTGAAAGTGGAACAAGATATTCTCGGTGCAAATAACCAGTTAGCCGATATGAATCGTCGCTTTTTCGCGAATCAGCATATTTTGGCGCTTAATCTTGTTTCAAGTCCTGGCTCAGGCAAAACAACCTTATTGACGACCACATTAAATGCATTAAAAAATGACTATCCTTGTTATGTGATCGAGGGCGATCAACAAACAGAAAATGACGCAGATCGAATTCGTCAAACGGGTGTACCAGCGATTCAAGTTAATACGGGTAAAGGTTGTCACTTAGATGCACAAATGATTGGCAATGCATTGGTGAAATTACAGCCACAGGAAAATAGCCTGATGTTTATTGAAAATGTCGGAAACCTAGTTTGTCCGTCAGAGTTTGATTTAGGTGAGCACGCCAAAGTGGTGATCTTATCCGTGACAGAAGGCGAAGATAAACCGCTAAAATATCCACATATGTTTGCGGCTTCTAAATTAATGATTTTAAACAAAGTGGATTTACTGCCATACTTAAATTTCGATGTGGAAAAATGTATTGCTTATGCGAAACAAGTGAATCCGACGATTGAGATTATCCAGTTATCTTCTCAAAGTGGAGAAGGATTACAGCAATGGCTAGACTGGTTAAAAGCGCAAGAACGATAGGAGCATCACATGCAGTTTGTTGATGAATTTCGTGATCCTGAACTGGCAAAAAGTCTGTTGCAGCGACTACAAAAAATAATGGAAAAACAACCGCACTTTACGCCAGAAAATCCGTTATATCTGATGGAGGTCTGCGGCGGACATACCCATACCATTTTTAAATTTGGACTAGATCGTTTATTACCCAAAAGTATTGAGTTTATTCACGGTCCAGGCTGCCCAGTCTGTGTCTTACCGATGGGGCGAATTGATGTTTGTATTGAGATTGCTCGTCGCCCAGAAGTGATTTTCTGTACTTTCGGTGATGCCATGCGAGTACGTGGACGTCTAGGCTCGTTATTGGAAGCCAAAGCACAGGGCGCAGATGTTCGTATCGTTTATTCACCGCTCGATGCATTGAATATTGCATCGAATAATCCAGACAAAAAAGTGGTGTTCTTTTCACTTGGTTTTGAAACGACGATGCCGAGTGCCGCGATTACCTTGCAACAAGCGAAAAAACAGCAGGTAAAAAACTTTTTTGTGGTATGCCAGAATATTACCATCATCCCGACATTACACAGCTTATTGTCGCAAGGACAAGTAAAAATTGACGGCTTTATAGCTCCTGGTCATGTCAGCATGGTGATTGGTTCTGAACCTTATCAAGAATTATGTGACACTTATCATAAGCCATTTGTGATCACGGGTTTTGAGCCTTTAGATATCCTACAAGCCATTTTAATGTTGGTGACACAGATTGTTGAACAACGCTGTGAAGTGGAAAACCAGTATAAACGTATCGTTCACCAACATGGCAATGTGTTGGCACAACAGGCAATCAGTGAAGTCTTCCGTTTGAAAGCCAGCAGCGAATGGCGTGGATTAGGCGAAATTGCAGAATCTGGTGTAGAACTGACAGATGATTATCAATGCTTTGATGCAGAAGCCCATTTTGCTTGTCAGCCACATCAAGTTGCTGATGATCCTGATTCTCGCTGCGGCGATGTATTAATCGGCAAATGTAAGCCGGCGGATTGTCCATTATTTGCTAAAAAATGTAACCCTGACAATGCCTATGGTGCATTGATGGTGTCTTCTGAAGGGGCATGCGCGGCCTATTATCAATACAGACGGGAATAAAACAATGACTGATTTTATTACAATGGCACACGGAAATGGCGGTGCCACAATGCAAGAGTTGATCCGCGATTATTTTGTCGAGGCATTTGATAACCCAATACTTTCACAAGGCGAAGATCAGGCTCGCATTGCGTTACAAGAGTTGAATGCTTTGGGGGGAACATTATCATTCTCTACCGACAGCTTTGTGATTGATCCAATTTTTTTTCCGGGTGGTGACATTGGTAAACTCGCCGTTTGTGGTACCGCTAACGATGTAGCGGTATGCGGTGCCGTACCAAAATATTTATCCTGTGGGTTTATTCTGGAAGAAGGCTTACCACTCGAAACTTTAAAAAAATTGATCCAGTCTATGGCAAAAGCCTGCCAGTCAGCCGGTATTCAAGTAGTAACGGGCGATACCAAAGTGGTACAAAAAGGCGCAATAGATAAAGTCTTTATCAATACGGCAGGTATTGGTGTGATTCCAAACGGACTCGACTGGGGCGTGCATCGTATTCAGCCTGGCGATCAGATTATTGTGAGTGGGACTTTGGGTGATCATGGTGCAACCATTTTGAATTTACGTGAAAATCTTGGTATTCAAACGGACTTACGCAGTGATTGTGCCGTGCTTGCCCCGCTTATTGATTGCATTCGTCCGATTGACGGGGTGAAAGCTGTACGCGATGCGACCCGTGGTGGTGTGAATGCGGTACTACATGAATTTGCACAGGCTCAGAAAGTGGGGATTCAAATTGATGAAACGGTATTACCAATTCGTCAGGAAGTACGCGGTATTTGCGAATTACTCGGTTTGGATGCATTAAATTTTGCTAATGAAGGCAAGTTAGTGATTGTGGCAGACAAAGAAAAAACAGCTGAAATTCTGACCGCACTTCGTCGCCATCCATTAGGTGAAAACGCGGCTGTTATTGGCGAGGTAACGACTGATGGCAAAGTTCGTGCAGTTGGTCTTTTCGGCCAAAGTCGTTTATTAGACTTACCACGCAACGAGCCTTTACCACGAATTTGTTAAGCAAAAACCGGTTTAATGTTAAATTAAACCGGTTTTAGTTTGTAAATTGATATGTGTGAGAAGGGGAGTTATTTTTTCCAAATAACGTGGAATTCACGATCTTCTTCTCGGTGTGAAATTAAGAATTTCGCAAACACATCATCCATTTCATCTTTCTCATTCACTAAACCCACCCAAACTTCAGCAAAAGCGTCAGGATCGATTAACACCCCAATTTCTTGTTCCCAATCATCCGCAGTTTCGACAAACTCGACCGCACCACGATCTTCAAATTGCAGATTGAATAGCATAATATCAGCGGGATCGAGATTTTCGCCTGCCATCTCTAAGAAAATATCATAAGCAAGATCAATCGCTGCATCGGGATCGAGTTTTTGAATATCAGTTGTCATTGGGTTTTCCTTCATCAAGTAAATTGCGCGTATGATACCGCAAGAAACAGAAAACAAAAAGTGCGGTCAAATCATCGTTGTTTTTGACCGCACTTATTTTTAGTTGCTGTAACTAGCCTGTATTTCGCATACCTGCGGCAATACCTGTGATGGTAATCATCAAGGCTTGCTCTACATCAGGGCTCGGATTTTCAGGTGATTCACGGAAACGACGAAGCAATTCCACTTGAAGAAGATTGAGTGGATCCGTATAAACATTACGTAATGCAATAGAATCTGCGATCCACGGCAAGTCAGCCATTAATTCATCTTTGTGAGAGAGCGAAAGCACGGTTTTAATATCTGCATTGAGTTGATTACGCAGATTTTCACCTAAGTACCAAAGCTCTTTTTTCACCAAATTATGATCATATTGCTCAGAAAGCCAAGTATCAGTTTTACTGAACACCATTTCTAACATGCCCACACGAGTCGAGAAGAACGGCCAAGCTTTACACATTTCTTCAATAATATGACCTTTTCCTTCATCTACAATTTTTTGAA
>NZ_CALJRX010000070.1 GCF_937976265.1 uncultured Haemophilus sp. | reverse complement strand
CATTTAGGGGATTTTCCATGAGCACCTTCTTCCAGCAAACCGCACAAGCCATGATCACCAAACACATCGACTGAGTATCATCAACATCAATTTTCCTTCAAAATACGGTATATGGGATACCAATAATAAAACCGTCGTTTCAGGCGGTGCGATTAAATGGTTCTATTGCATAAATAGTGTTGCATAAGAAAGTTGCTTACTGCATAAGTTCTAATAGGAAAAAGGTCATCTAAGATTTTAGACGACCTTTTTCCTATTAGAATATGCTTCAGGAAACCTCAAGACACATTCCATTTCTTTTACGACAAGCTCATACCTCGTGTCTGGGTTTGCGCTATCTGTCTTTGTTGTTCATCATATTCAAATTGCCGTGTAGCTTGTTGAATTTGATTCAAACTTTCTACTGCTGGTATAGAGGCAGATTCATTTATATGCATTCCAACACGATTCAGATGGGGGTTGAGTTCACCAATTAGATATTGACCTCTTTGCACACTGAACAGAGTGGCATTAGTCATTCCTTGTGATGTCCCTAAAGCAGTAAGAGCCATTACGGAATTTTGGAATTTTTCTTTATCAATAGGCAAACCGTTTTTCTCATGGTAAGCGGTCATATGCCCTTTGACAGAATCAAAAAGTTTTTGTGCCTCAGGTGGAAGAGATTGTGGGTTAAATGAAGCAACTGTCTGCATAAAATTGTACTGCTCTTCCTTATCATTCCAAGACATCAGGTTCGGATCTCTGTCAATGTTTTTCCGGATTTTCCAGTACATTTCTTGTGATTCATTCAGACTTTTGTTAGTTTTATGAATACCGCTTCGAATAAAGCTGACATCGCCACGATAATCATCAATCATTTTCTTATTGCGTTCAGCCAACTCTAAAGCTGGTCTATAATTACGCTCCGAAAGTATAGACTTAGAACCTGTAAAATTGCTGATAGAATGAGACCACCAATTAATAAGTGCTGCTGGAGTAGCTTGTGATGCAAATGTATTGATACTTGTATTGTAGCCAGCGGCCCACATACCCATCAGTTCGTGATTCTGAGCTAGAATGACCATTTTGCCGTAATGTGGACCTGCGGCAGATACGACATCTGAGGCCAAGGCATAATTGATTACTTTATCCCCCCCTTTGGGAATGCTATTTAAAGCTGCTGCACCATAGGCGTTAAAGGTAACGCCCTCCTGCTTGAAACGATAAGATTGAATTTGAGCTAACGTCCCTCCTAAGGAATGACCAACTTGTGTTATACGAGGTTGACTTTGTTCAGGATGTTTATTGTGAAATTTATCTGCTTCTTTTAATGCCAGCATAGTTAGTTTTGCTGCATCTTCTGCCTGGATATTGGCCTTATGGATAACCATTTTCAGATCAACTTTGGCATCCATCAGGGATGACGTCCCCCTATGTGCGACAACAATCTCATTGGTACGGACATCTTGATAAACCACACCTTGGTAGTCTGTGGTCGGGTTTTTATGGACAGCTAGGACTCTATAATGATTTCCACCAATAAGTAAGGTTTTATTAGCGGGTGTAACCACACGGTTTTCATAGGAATCTTGAGCAAGGTCTGCATACTGTTGTTTACTTAGTCGGGTCATGGTTTAACTTCCTCTAGAGTAACGGTGATACTAAAAAAATCATTGTCATTATGAGGTCCCGCCCCATAGGCAGACAGGCTTTTTTCACCAAAATCCACATCAGGAGAATCTTCGCTTCCATATGGTAAACCATCTTTATTTTTATAATACGGATACCCTCGCTTCCAATAATATTTGGTCAGTGTTTTTTCTTTTTCAAGATTTTCCATTACATCGCTGATATTGAATTCAGTTTCTTCCTTTTTACCTGTTGCCTTAAATGAAGCCCCAAAATTTTCAGGCTTCCATTGGCAGACACCTTCTCCGAAATAATCTTCATCCAGTACAGCATCAGCATAGAAGAGTGCTTCGTATTCGTCATGTCCGACCAAATTCATTTTGATTGGAACATTTTTTTCAGGAGATGCCGTCGCACCTGCCAACCGACTAATGGTATAAGAACAGTTTCTTGCTGCATAACCAATATACATATCATTTATAGGTTTCATCGGCCCCGGTGCATTATTAATCTTAACCTTGATCCTGTATGGCTGTTTCGGATCGGGGTTCAATTTGAAACGTGCTTCTGTTTGTTCTTGGACACTCATATTATTTCTCTCCGTACAAGCATTTAGGCTAAAAGTTGTCAATAAAGCTGCAGATAACAGCAGGATAAAAGGTTTCATCAGTAAAGTCCTTATTCAATATCATGAGCAAATTAAATATTAATTTAAGATAACTTGATCAGGATACATTCATGTTCGTTGATTGTCTGATGCTCCAACGTATCTACTACATTACTCTAAATAGTGGTTATTGAGGTATATTATAACAATATTCAGACATCTTAACTGAGATGATGCCTATCGTAAATAGATAGTGATTAACGGGGAAAATGTAGTCTGAATGGTAATATTTAAGAAATATTGGAAACTCTACTTTACCTTATCCTACTCATCGTTCATCGTTTTTTCATTTCTTCTCACTTCTTCTGAATTTCAATAACTTGTTTTAAAGTATTCAGGTCTATAAATATTTTAGGAGTGTTGGCAATTTAAAAGGCCGTCTGAAATCACGTTTCAGACAGCCATGGATAGGTTGATTTAGATTTTCACCATAGGTATATTGCTTTCATCTGATTTAGATAACCTACAACATCATGAAGCCTGCTTTTTGTCTCCCAATATTACCTTTACTGTCAGCCTGCCGTCCTGAAGCTGAGACAGCCGATACGGCTGCACTAACGGTGCGTAAACCTTCTTATTACGAGTCTGAAAGCTCAAACTACAATAACCCCAGTTAAAACACAAATTCCTGCGTTATCTGCAATCAAAAGCCAAGCTGATTTTGACTTAATTTCGCATATTTATGAGTAAGGTAGTGAATATGAAATTCCTCATATCTTCTTTCTCATCAATCATAAAGACGATAACCGTACCGACTACATCAATGCTCCTAAATTTCTACCGCATGAGAACTATCTGGCTACCTGTAACAAGTGGGAATGTGATGAATCAAGAACAAATACGTCGCCTTGACCAAACCGGCCAACAAATCAAACAGCTATTTGCTAATGGTGAGCAGGACATCGAATGGGCATTTGACAATGGTAAGCTTGTTATCCTCCAGGCACGACCATATCTAAACGGCACACGTTAAAGTAAAAGGCCGTCTGAAATTGACGTTTCAGACGGCCTTTGCATCATAAGTTAGTTATACCCTATACTTCCCGTTCTCCAAGGAACTATGATGTCAAAACAGCTCACATTTTATTTTATTCGCCATGGCCGTACCCAATGGAACGAACAGGGGCTTTTGCAGGGATCAGGCAATTCACCACTGACCGAACAAGGAATTACAGGAGCTCAGAAAACCGGGGCGGCGCTACAACAAGTAGAATTTACCGCTGCTTATTCCAGTATTTTACAACGCGCCATTGATACGGCTGGCCATATTATCGGTCAGCGTCCTATTCCTCTTTTTCAGCACTGTGGACTAAATGAGCAATCATTTGGAAGTTGGGAAGGTATGCAGATCGCTGACCTGCGTAAGCTAATCGAATTCAAACAAATGACCAATGACCCCGCAGCTTATAAAGCATTAAGCAATGGTGGCGAAACATTTGAACAATTAGCAGTACGTGCCATGGCTGCCCTTTACGATATCATTAAGGTACATCAATCGGGCGCTAATATTTTAGTGGTATCGCATGGCCACACCTTGCGGCTTTTATTGTCCTTATTAGGTGGAGCGACTTGGGAAAACCATCGTGATGAGGGTAAATCTGAGTCATTGTTGAATACTTCAATCAGTATTGTGAAATACAATAGTGAAAGCGGTTTTCATATTGAGCAGCTTAACAATGTGGCTCATTTACAATGATCACAACCATTCATCAATAATAAAAAAGGTGGGCATTTTACCCACCTTTTTTGCCATTAGCCGAATACTTTTTCCAAGTGTGCTTGGTAGTCTGCTAAGTATTGTTCCACTTGTGGATTTTTGATCACATCGTTACATAAGAATGTCGGCAGACGGGTCAAACCGATGAACTCATTGAGTTTGTGGAAGTGCATATACAACGCATCCACGCCTTTGCCTTCGAAAAAATCGCCTTCTCGGGTGAAGGCCTCAATCGGCGCATTCCAAGTAAGCGAGAGCATGTGTTTTTTGCCTTGCAACAAACCACCTGTGCCGTAGCCTTCGGTCGGATTGACACGATGACGGCCATCACTGTGGTAAAGCTTGCCGTGTCCGGCGGTTAATACTTCGTCTATGTATTTTTTCACTGTCCAAGGTTCATGCATCCACCAGCCTGGCATTTGCCAAATCACGGCATCCATCCACAAGAATTTTTCGATTTCTGCTTCAACATCATAGCCGGCATCAATCACGGTTTCTTTTACATTGTGTCCAAGTGCGGTCAAAACTTCTTTCGCTTTTTTGTGAAGTGTGTGGTTTAACTCACCATGTGAATGGCCAAACTCTTTTCCACCGTCTAATAATAAAATATTCATTTTTTCTCCTTTAGCTGATAATTTACCAATTACTAAGCACTTTAGTAATACAACAATTTAACCAATCAATAAGATCCAACTATTAAACGTACTACTCAAATTCGAGAGTTTGATAGAAGTTAAAAGCGTAATAAAAAAGCCTTGAAGTCATTATTTTCAAGGCTTTAAAGTCTTTCATAGGACTTGATAGGTTTATTTTGTGGTGGAGCTGGCGGGAGTTGAACCCGCGTCCGAAATTACTCTACCTTCAGTACTACACGTTTAGTCTCGTCTTTAATTTCACTTAAGCATGCGGACAGACACGCTAAACTTAAGCTAGTTTGATTCAATTTAGTGCTTCGATCCTCAAACAGCGGCTTCCACACGATCTCGTTTTGGTTTGACTCCGCTTTATCCCCGTCTTACGAGCGGAAGCTGGGGAGCGAAGGCTATGAGCAGGTTATTAAGCTGCTAAAGCGTATTGTTCGTCGTTTGCGACTATTTTTTTGCGGTTTATTTACGAGGCCTACCGCACCTCGACGTGCACCTTGGGCTTCGCTAATCCCGTCGAATCCAGAATCAGCCCCAAAATCGTTCGGCAGTTTATCAAAAAATCCAAGAAAGGAAAAGAAGCTATTTATTAACCGAAGAAGTTAGGGTAAAATTTTGCCACTTTTTTATAAGGAATCGGATAATGAAAACATTAAAATCTCTGACCGCACTTTCATTAGGTGCATTATGTTTAGCATTTAATACGCAAGTTATTGCAAAAGAAGCAACACCCGCAAAAACAACACAAACCCAACAAAAAGCGGTAAAAGCGAGTGATAACATCGACAAATACCTTGCCATCAATATTGGTAATCGTGAAATGGTGGTTGATGAAAATGGCCAAGCATTAAGTGCATTTAAACATGAAATCACTAACATTGGTCAAAAACCAATTAAAAACATTCAATGGGTAGGCGTGTATGTGAATAACCGCAAAGTTATTTACAGCCAAGATATGCAAATCAATTTAGAAACCCCATTACAACCGGGTAAATCCATCAATATTAATTTACAAATTCCGTTTGTTCAATTGGCTGAAGATGCTCGTAAAGTCTTTATGAACCAACAAGAAAAAATTGATGTTTATCCTATTGAACGCGTTATCCAGTTTGGTGATAAAACCGTTCTTTCTGATCGTTAATTCTCTTATCTAGCCCACACAATGTGGGCTTTTTAATAACTGTATACTTGAACAGTTATTTTCTTTTCGATATACTAAAAACACGCCTAATTTTGACCGCACTTATAGCATGAACTCCACCCGAAAAATTATTCACATTGATATGGATTGCTTTTATGCCTCTGTTGAAATCCGTGAAAATCCAACGCTACAGGGCAAACCTGTCGCAGTGGGTGGTAATTCTCGACAACGTGGTGTACTCACTACCTGTAATTATGAAGCTCGAAAATTTGGACTGCACAGTGCGATGCCGACAGCACAAGCTATCAAAAAATGCCCTAATCTGATTTTAGTGCCCGTTAATATGCCCCTTTATAAACAGGTATCCGCACAAATTCATCAGATCTTTCAACGCTATACTTCTATCATTGAGCCACTTTCCTTAGATGAAGCTTATTTAGATGTTACGGATTGTACACAATGTTCAGGATCCGCCACTTGGATCGCACAAGAAATTCGCCAAGCCATTTTTGATGAATTAAAGCTGACCGCCTCTGCCGGTGTGGCGCCCCTTAAATTTCTTGCCAAAATTGCTTCCGATATGAATAAACCAAATGGGCAATTTGTGATTCAACCTCATGAAGTTGAGCAGTTTGTAAAAACACTTCCATTAAAAAAAATCCCTGGCGTAGGCAAAGTCACCTCTGAACGTTTACTGAAAATGGGCTTAGAAACTTGCGAAGATGTGCAAAAACTCGATCAATCTATTTTGCTCAATATCTTCGGTAAAATGGGCAAACGAATTTGGGATTTTAGCCATGGCATTGATGACCGTGAAATTCAAGCACATCGAGAACGAAAATCTATCGGTGTGGAACGCACTTTGTCCGAAAATATTCGTCATCTCGAACAAGGTATAGCGCTGCTGGATAATCTCTATGCCGAGCTTATTCGTCGTATTGAACGAAGCGCACCGAATATCCCCTTAACCGCTTTTCGAAAAATTGGGGTGAAATTAAAGTTTGAAGATTTTCAGGTGACGACCTTAGAAAAAACAGGCTTGCCTTTATCACTAAAAAGCTTTCAACAATTACTGGAACAAATTTGGCAACGTAGCCACGGAAAATCCATTCGTCTTGTGGGATTACACGTGAATTTACCGGAAGAAAGCCATTTAGAACAAATGAGCTTGTGGTAAAACACAAAAGAAAATGACCGCACTTTTATTCATTCCATCCAGAGTAGGATAATGAAAAAACAAAAGTGCGGTCATTTTTTGATGAATTTGTTGAGTTGGTCGATAAGCCGAGTTCTGTCGTGGACAATCATTCCTCTAGGCGACAAATTACTCTGCCGCTCAAGCAACCTACCCGAACTCTGGACGGGCCATCCATTGAGTTCCTATTTGGTCTTGCTACGAGTGGAGTTTACCTTGCTGCACGTTGTTACCAACGGCACGGTGTGCTCTTACCACACCCTTTCACCCTTACCGTTTTCACGGCGGTCTGCTCTCTGTTGCACTGGTCGTCGGCTCACGCCGCCCGGACGTTATCCGGCACTCTGCCCTTTGTAGCTCGGACTTTCCTCTCGTTTACTTGTCCCACTAGGTCGTGCGAACACGGTTAAGGGCTTCAATAAACCAGCGATTGTCTAACCAACTCGCGGCGTAGTATAGGGGGAATTCAAAGAGCGGTCAAATTTTCATTCTTATTTTTAATAACTTCCGTTAGAATAGCCCTACAAAACACGGTTATTTTCAACCGCACTTTTATCATAAGGATTTCCTATGAATTATTTACAAATCGCACGAGAAACACTTTCTGTTGAAAGCCAAGCGCTCGCACAACTAAGCCAACGCTTAGATGATGAGTTTTCTCAAGTTGTGGATCTTATCCTTGCTTGCGAAGGTCGTTTAGTCATTGGTGGTATTGGTAAATCGGGGCTAATTGGCAAAAAAATGGTGGCGACTTTTGCCTCAACGGGAACGCCAAGTTTCTTCCTGCACCCGACAGAAGCCTTTCATGGCGATTTAGGTATGTTAAAACCCATCGATATCGTGATGCTGATTTCTTATAGCGGTGAAACCGATGATGTCAATAAACTGATTCCAAGTTTGAAAAACTTTGGTAATAAAATTATTGCGTTAACCAGCAATAAAAACTCAACGCTTGCTCGCCATGCGGATTATGTTTTGGATATCACGGTAGAGCGTGAAGTCTGCCCAAACAATCTCGCTCCAACCACTTCTGCATTAGTGACTTTAGCCTTAGGCGATGCCCTTGCTGTTTCATTAATTACAGCGCGTCATTTCCAACCTGCAGATTTTGCAAAATTTCATCCGGGTGGCAGCCTTGGTCGTCGTTTGTTATGCAAAGTAAAAGATCAAATGCAAACTCGATTACCGATTACCACACCAGATACCAGCTTCACTGATTGCTTAACGATTATGAATGAAGGTCGTATGGGTGTGGCATTAGTCATGGAAAACCAACAACTTAAAGGCATTATTACCGATGGTGATGTTCGCCGAGCATTAACGGCTAACGGTGCTGGTACACTTAACAAGACCGCGAAAGAATTGATGACATCTTCACCGAAAACTATTCATGAAAATGAATTCTTAGCAAAAGCAGAAGACTTGATGAAAGAGAAGAAAATTCACTCTCTTGTTGTGGTCAATGATGAAAATAATGTTGTGGGCTTAGTGGAGTTCTCAAGCTAATGATTAACGAAAAATTAAAGAAAATTCAGTTGGTCATCACCGATGTCGATGGCGTATTAACTGATGGCCTACTCCATTATGATGCAAATGGCGAAGCGATTAAAAGTTTCCATGTACGCGATGGACTTGGCGTCAAAATGTTGATGGATGCAGGTATTCAAGTAGCCGTATTATCGGGCAGAGATTCGGCGATTCTGCGTAAGCGAATTAGCGATCTCGGAATTAAATTGTTCTTTTTAGGCAAGCTTGAAAAAGAAAGTGCTTGTTTGGATCTCATGAAACAAGCAGGTGTTACCGCAGAACAAACAGCCTATATTGGTGATGACAGCGTAGATCTCCCTGCCTTTGCAACCTGTGGCCTTTCTTTTGCCGTGGCAGATTCTGCGCCTTATGTGCAAAATGCCGTGGATTATGTGCTTGCACTTGGAGGCGGGAAAGGTGCTTTCCGAGAAATGTCGGATATGATTTTACATGCTCAGGGCAAAGATGAAGTCTATACTTCAGCCAAGGGCTTTTTAAAATCAGTCAAAAATATGGGCCAATAGCACCATTCAAAATACCTAAAAAAATAACCGCACTTTGATGATTCAAAAGTGCGGTTATTTCTTTTTATGTTTTATTGATTTGCCGGTAAAGCGCCTGAATTCCAAGTCGGTGCATCAGCTGGTTTCTTCACTTGTAACATAAAGCGCTGATTTGCCGTTGCTTGTGGTTGAACGATCGTACCCGATGGAGTCGAGAACGAAATACCGCCTATCAACAATTGTTGTACACTACCGGTATTAAACTCTGCGCCTTTCCAACCAAGATTGAAATCATAACCCGATGAAATCCAGAACTCTGAATTTTTACGTACCAAATGTTGATACTTCGGTGTAATCGCAATATGTACCAACACACGATCGCCTAAAGAATTCAATTCAAACTTACGAACGGTTCCCACTTCAACACCACGATAAAGTACTGGAGATCCTTCCGTTAAATTCATCGCATCACTGGTTTCCAAAATAAATGGCACGCCATTGCTGTATTTATTTCGAGGTTGTGCAGTTTGCACTAAATTAAACTGTGTTTTTGATGGACCTTTGCCTAACTCAATATCAATGTAAGGCTGTAAAAGGCTATCTAAGTTTTCAATTCCACCCGCTGAGATTTGTGGGGAAATCACTTTAAATACAGTGCCCTCTTTCGCAATCATCCCCATATAACTTGGGTTAATTAATGCTTTTGCTGTGATACGATTTGTTTTTTGATCAAGGGCAATCTGCTCAACTTCACCCACATTCATACCTAGATAACGCAAACTCATTCCTTTACTTAAGGCTGTAGCATCATCTGTGAGTAACGTAATCACTTGCCCCGCTGATTTAGCTCGCAGTTCACTTGGATAAAGCGTTTTATTTTTGCCTGAACCTGTATTATCAAAGCTAATCGCACCTTTTAATGTGCGAGCAACCGGTGATGCCTGGATACTAATGCCTTTCGGCGTAATATCAATTTGTGCAGCACTTTCTACCCAGAATACACTTTTATCTGTAAGAAGATTTTGATAAGCCGGATAAATATACACATCAATATCAAAATTATTGGCTTTCGGTCTTACATTAATAATTTTTCCCACTTCAAACTGACGATAAAGCACCACAGAACCTTTGCTAATACTTGGCAAATTAGTGGAATGTAACACAATACTTGGATTCACTAAGTTACCCGTAATGCCCGTTTCTGCACTACTGATATCTTTATAAAGTGGATAGCTTGAATGTGGAGCGCCACTTCCTTTTTTAGGTAATACTCTCACCCCACCTTGCAACCATTTAGATGGTGTTGCAGATTCAAAACGTAATCCATCAATCCCCAAATTTATATCAAAATTAGAGGCAGCCACAAATTGCGTATTTTCATGAATAAGATTGCGATATTCTGATGCAATCGCCACTTCAAATTTTACCCCATCAACATTTAAGTGCTGCTTCACAATTTGCCCTATAGCAATATTGTTATAAAACACGGATTGTCCTTCTGCAACCCCATAAGTCTCTGGAGCAGTTAAGGTTAAAACCAAGGTATTTGGTGCCTTAAGCAATAACTCATTTTCTAGAATGACGTCGAATTGCGTTTTGCTTTCTCCACTTCCTGGAATAATTTCGAAATAATCACCACCACGGAAGAATTTCTTAGGATTAGCAATATCGCTTAAATCTAACTTACGATTTTTTAACACAATACGTGTATTCGTTTTTAAGAGGTTAGCTTGGTTTGGATCGATTAATAATGTGCCTTTTAAAATTTCTTCATTATTTCCGACCGCACTTAAAGATGAAAGAAGACCCACTTGCTCATCACCATAATAAACAGAGGTTTGCCCAGCATCTAAACCCGCAGTCACTGGAATCGTCACCTCAACTTCAATACCTCGTTTAGTCGCTTGCAAGTTAGAATAAAGGATATAGTGGCTGCTCGTCACCGCTTGCGGGCTATCTGGTGGCGAATCGAATGATACGGCACCTTGCACCACCGCATTTAAACTATCCACCGACACATTCAGACCAGATGAATTAATACTGACGTTGATACCGCTAATATTCCAGAAACGTGAATCTTTCTTCACAAAATGCGC